>NZ_CAXHOA010000011.1:0-105317 GCF_964018005.1 uncultured Dubosiella sp. | reverse complement strand
CGCTCACTTATCATACCGCACTCCCTATCAACTGTCAACTGCTTTTTATATCTTTTTTAAAGAAATTTAGATGACAGATGAAGGGAGGAAAAAAGAGGATTTTTTATCCTTCTCATAAACGATCACGTAAAAGTTCCTGAAACGAAGAAAGATCAAGCAAGCAGCGACAACCCCATCGCACATCGGCGCCTCGCTCGCGCGCCCGCGCGATTTGATTCGCCACATCGTTTTCCACATGTCCGCCATCCAGCATAAACAACGGATACACGACCATTCGCTCTTTGTTTACGGGAAGTTCCTCCTCGTAGTCGACCACGACAGCCTCGTGGCAGCAAGCGGCTACTCGTTTTTTCAACGCGTCGTGTTGGCTGCGATGCACCACAAACACCGCCTCCGGGCGATCGAACGGAGTCAGGACGCGCCGCCATCCGTTTTCATCGAGCAAAAGCGGACGGTGCCGCTCGCAAAGCGCCTCAAACTGGCGATAAATCCTTCCGGCAAACACGAACATCGGCTGCACCTCGACCGGCAGTTCCAAAAGCGAAAATACCGCGCACGCCGATTCCCAGTTCTCCCGCATATAAAACGGCATGACGCCCTCGCCTAGCCGGGCGCGAATCCACGCGTGCTGCGCTTCGCTTTGGCAGCTATGGAACACGCACACTTTCCCCGCTTTGGCTTGCACGGCGTTTCCAAGCCACTCCAGCTGGTCGACTCGCCACTCCATCACCGCTGCCAGCAGCGCCGGATCCTTTCGCAGAAACGGCCGCAATCGTCTGAGCGCCTTCAGCCTTCGCTTCCACTTCTCGTCGTAAAGCGCTTCGATATCCCGGGCCATCGTCTTTCCATACAAAGGATAGGCGCGCCGCGTCGAAAAGCCAAGGCGCAGGCAATCCCGCTCGATTTGCCGCATCCAATGGACGCTCGCGTCCGGCTCGTACGTCGCGCTGGCGCAAAACACCCCTTCTTTTTGAGCCTGAACGACGATTTCATGATTCACGCGCGCGTCGTTCGTGCAGGCGACCACCAAGTCGTACGCCCGCAACGAACGCCAGTCAAAGCCTTGATCCACGACCGTGACGTCAGCGCCTTCCGCTTTGAGAAGCGCCTCCTTTTTTTTGCCTTGCTTTCCCGCGCCGACAATGAGGACTTTTTTCCCGTTCCACGACACGTCGACGATCACGCCGCCATCTCCTTCATCACTTCCCGGAACGCCTGAAGCGTGACATCCATATCGTTTTTCGTCAAAGCGCAGCTAACGAACATCGCCTCAAACTGGCTGGGCGCGAGCATCACTCCGCGATCAAGCATGCCGCGAAAATACTGGCTGTATTTTTTCAAATCCGCTTTTTGCACATCGTCATACCGGTGCGGAACGCGTTCGCAAAAAAACAGCGTCATCAAGCTGCCTGCCCGGACCAGGGAAAACGGCAAATGGTATTCTTCCAAAATCGCCCGCATGCCCCGTTCCAAATACGCGGCTTTTTCCTCGATCACGTCATACACTGCAGGCTGGTGCTTCAAATAATCGAGCATCGCCTTACCGGCATGCATCGCCAGCGGATTGCCGGAAAGCGTGCCCGCCTGGTAAACCGATCCGGCCGGAGAAACGCACTCCATGATTTCCCGCCGGCCGCCATACGCGCCCACCGGAAAACCGCCCCCGATGATTTTTCCAAAACAAGCCATGTCCGGCGTCACGCCAAAGACGCCAGCCGCCCCATGGTAGCCAAGCCGGAAGCCCGTAATCACCTCGTCGAAAATGAGCACGATCCCCTTTTCCGTACACAGCGACCGCAAACCTTCCAAAAAGCCGGCATCCGGCAAAACGACCCCCATATTCCCGCAAACCGGCTCCACGATCACGCAGGCGATTTGTCCCGGATTGGCGTCCACTAGCTGCGCAAGCCGCGCCAAATCGTTGTAGGGAGCGACCAGGGTGTTTTTCACGATGTCGTCCGGTACGCCCGGCGAAGTCGGCAAACCAAACGTCAACGCGCCCGAACCACTCGAAACAAGCAAGCCATCGCTATGGCCGTGATAGCAGCCTTCGAATTTCACGATCTTGTCGCGCCCGGTAAATCCCCGCGCCACCCGAATCGCGGACATGGTCGCTTCGGTGCCGGAGTTGACCATCCGCACCTCGTCGATGCCCGGATACGCCTCGACAATCGTTTTCGCCAGCTCGACTTCCACCCGGCTAGGCAGGCCATAGCTGATGCCATCCAGCAAATGCCGTTCGACCGCCTCGTTGACGACCTCGCACGAATGCCCTAAAATCATCGGTCCCCACGAGGAAATGTAGTCAATGTACATCCGGCCGTCTTCGCCAAACAAGTGGGCGCCTTTCGCCTTCCGGATAAAAACCGGATCGCAGCCCACCGCCTTGAACGCCCGGACCGGCGAGTTGACGCCGCCGGGAATGTATCGTTTCGCCGTTTCAAACAGCGCTTTGTTTTTATTTTTCATTTGCCAACCTCTTTGCCACGTCCAGCGCGAAATACGTGATGATCATATCCGCGCCCGCGCGTTTCAAGCACAATAAAGACTCCTCGACGACGTCCGGCTTCATCCAGCCTTTTTCGATCGCCGCCATCAGCATCGCGTACTCGCCACTCACATTGTACGCGCAAAGCGGCACGTCAAAGCGGTTTGACGCCGCGCTCAAAATATCCAAATACGGAAGCGCCGGTTTAATAATGATCGCGTCCGCGCCTTCCTCGATGTCCGCCGCCATTTCACGCATCGCCTCTTTCGCATTGCCCGGATCCATCTGGTACGCCTTCCGGTCGCCAAAACCAGGCGCCGAATGGGCGGCTTCGCGGAACGGGCCGTAAAAACTGCTCGCGTATTTGGCCGAGTACGCCATGATCGGCACATACGGATACCCGGCCGCGTCCAGCGCGTGGCGAATGGCGCCAATGCGCCCATCCATCATGTCGCTTGGCGCCACCATGTCCACACCCGCTTTCGCATAGGAAAGCGCGATCTTTTCCAAATAGCGCACCGTCTCGTCGTTTTTCACCCGGCCGCACGCGTCCAGGATCCCGCAATGGCCATGATCGGTGTATTCGCACATGCAAACGTCCGCGATCACGTACATCGCCGGATCCCATCGCTTGATCGCCTGGATCGCGCGCTGCACGATGCCATCGGGCGCGTACGCCTCGCTGCCGCACGCGTCCTTATGGGCGGGTATGCCAAACAGCAAGCAGGCGCGCACGCCAAGCCGTTTCATTTCGTCCAAAAGCGCGGGCAGCCGGTCGATCGAATACCGGTACTGTCCGGGCATCGTGTCGATGGGCTCCTTGATCCCTTCGCCTTCCACGACAAAAATCGGATAAATCAAATCTTCGACGCACAATCTCGTTTCCCGGACAAGCGAGCGAATCGTCGGATTCATTCTTAGTCTTCTGCCTCTATACATGATTCATTTCCTTTCAAAATTTCCAGCATATCCCCATAGCATGGACGTTTCGCCTGGCAAATCGTCTTCACCCCGCCTTTTCGCAAGGCGGCGGTCGTTTTTTCGCCAATGCTGATGGCCGTTCCAATTCGAACGCCGCGCGCCAGCACGCTTTCCGCCATCCGCGCGCTCGTAAACACGCCATAGTCGTACGCCGGCCGCGACGCGTGCCAGTCAAGCGGCACCATTTGATACAGCACATGGACATCGACGTTGCCCTTGAGGCTGACAAACACGTCGATGTTGGCCGCCGAATGCGGAACCAAAATGTTCGAATCGGCGTCGACGACTTGATTGAGCTGCTTCACAAGGCTTTCCGCGTCTTTCGTGCCCACCAAATCCGCGAACACGCCATAACGCGCCAGCGCCTGCGCGCTTTGCTCGTGCACGACCGCCACCTTCGGCAGCCGCCGGACATCCACCTGTTGCCGGCGCATCCGTTCCATGAAAAGATGGATCGCCGTCTGGCTTGTCAGCACGACCCAGTCGTACTTTTCGACATCCACCGCCATTTCCGGACTTTCGACCCGCTCAAACGCGACCGGCGCGTCCACGATGGCGCCCAAATCCCGCAGCGGTTCCAGCAAGTCGTCCCGATCGGAATTGCGTGCGTACAGCACCGTCTTTCCCGAAAGCGGCCGGCGCGAAAACCAGTTCAGCGCTTCGGATTCGTTCACGACATTCCCCACGACGATGAGTGCCGGCGCCGGATATTCCTCGCGGGCGCATTGCTCCACAATCGTCGACAGCGTGCCAACGCATACGCGCTGCTCCGGAAATCCCGCTTTGGAAATCAAAGCGATCGGCAAATCCGGCGCGCCCGCCTTCTGGTACCCTTCCACGATGCGCGCCAGATTTTTGCGCCCCATTAAAAAGACAACCGTATCCTTGGTGAAGGCGAGCTGTTCAAAATCAAGCTCCGGCATCCGGTCTTCGCTGGAATGGGCGGTATACACCCGAAATCCCCGGGTGATGCCCCGCGCCGTGATCGGAATACCCGCAAACGACAAGCCGGCAATGCACGAGGAGATGCCGGGCACCACTTCAAATGGCACCCCCGCCTCCAGCAGCGCGTGGGCTTCCTCCGCCCCGCGTCCGAACACGTACGGATCCCCGCCCTTGAGCCGGACTACGCAATCATACTGTGTGGAAAAGTCGACAAGCATGGCGTTGATTTGATCTTGCGCAACCGCGTGGTTGCCGCTTTCCTTGCCGACAAAAATTTTCACGCAGCCGGGTTTCGCCGCTTTTAAAATCGCCGCGTCCATTAAATGATCGTACAAAATACAATCCGCCCGCTCCACAAAGTCCCACGCGCGAATCGACATCAAATCCGCTTCCCCGCAGCCCACGCCGGCCAGTACGACTTTACCCATAAAACGCCTCCCGGCTTTGCGCCACCGCCTTGTCCAGCGCCACCTGCGGATCTTCGTCCGCGTTTTCCGTCCGCACGATGCGGTTCTCGTCGCCAAACACCGTAAAAAGATGGAATCGGCCGCCCTCTTTGCGCATATAGGCGCCAATCGGAATCGAGCACGAGCCGCCCAGCTCTGTCAAAAACGCCCGCTCCACCGCCACGCAGCGATCCAGCTCGGGATTGGCCAAACCGGCCAGCCACGCGTACAAATCCGTCCGGCTGGCGCAAAGCTCGATCGCGAGCGCGCCTTGCCCGCACGCCGGCACGCACTCGCTCTCGTCAAACGTTTGCGTGATGCGCGACTCCAAGCCAAGCCTTCGCAAACCGGCGCCGGCCAGCACGAGCGCGTCGTATTCGCCATCGTCCAGCTTTTGAAGCCGGGAGTTGATGTTGCCGCGCACGTTTTTGTACACGAGGTCGTTTCGCAGCGCCTTCAACTGCATCACGCGCCGAAACGAGCCCGTGCCGACCACGCTGCCCGCCGGCAAGGAAAAGAAGCCGCCTTTTTTGCTGACGAGGACGTCAAAAGGATCCGCCCGCATAAAAACGGGCGCGAACACGAAGCCTTCCGGCACCTGGGATGGCACGTCTTTGTAGGAATGCACGGCCAGGTCGATACTCCCCTGGGCGAGCTGCTGCTCGATTTCCTTGACAAACAATCCTTTGTCCATCATTTGATGAAGCGGCCGGTCGAGAATCCGGTCGCCTTTGGTGCGGATGACGACAAGCTCGTATGTCAGCCCTTCCTTTTGCTTTTTCAAATATTCGCCAACGAGCGTGGCTTGCGCCAGCGCCAGCCGGCTTCCCCGGGTTCCGATTTTTAAATGCATTCGTCCTCATTCCTTTCTTTATCCGGTTCCACCGCGAACAGCCTTTGAACGGTGGCTGGCTCCAGGTCGTCGTAATGGGTTCCGATTTCGTGAATCGGCGTGTGAAGCAGCCGGAGCATCGAGGCGCGCAAACTCTTTTTCAAAACCGCCTTTTCACGATCCGTCAAGTCGATTTTTTGCTCCAGAGAGAAAAAGGTCTGCCCGCTGATTTCGTCAATTTGGGCGTGGAGAGCGCGCAGCGTCTGCGCCTGCATCCCGCTGGCGTTTTGGGCGTCCCATTCCTTCACGTCGCGTTCAATGAGCGCCCGGATATCCTCCAGAGCCTCTTTTCGAATGGCCTCGTTTGCTTTCGACAGCGCGGCAAACGTGTCCAGCGTGTACAACGTCACGTCCTTTTGCGTCGCGAACGCCGGGTCGATGTCGCGCGGCGAAGCGAAATCGTACAGCACCAGCGGTTTCTCGTTCAAAAAAACGGGAAGCACCAGATGGGGCGCCGCGGTCGCGCAGCACACCAAATCGCAGCGTCTAGCCGTCGCGACGCGCTGGTCAAACGGAACGACCTTGGCTTGCGGCGCGATGGCGCGCAAGGCGTTGGCGTGCTTTTGGTGGCGGCTGGCGATATAAATCGTGCAGGGCTCGTCTTTTAAATAGCCAAGCAGGCGCCGGCTGATTTCGCCGCTGCCAATGAGCAGCACTGATTTCCCGCGCAAATCGCCCATTGTCTGCCGGGCCAAGTACGCGATCGAAAGCGGGTGTTCGCTCATCCGGAACCGGCTTCGCGCCTCCTTGCCGCATCGCAAAGCGAGCTGGAACAAACGGTGGAGCTTGGAATCGCACCGGTCCATCCGCACGCTCGTCGCATACGCCTGCTTGACTTGCCGCAAGATCTCATCCTCGCCGAAAATTTGGGAATGCAGTCCATTGACGACTTCCAGCAAATGCCGAACCGCCTCGTTTCCTTGCTTCGTGTACACTTCCACCGCCTGTCCCTCGTAGCGGTCCAGGATGCGGTTCGCGTCGATTTTTTTCGTCGCGTAAATTTCAAACCGATGGCAGGTGACCAAAATCACGCACGGCTGGTCCAGCTGCTCATACAAGGCCGTCACGCTCGACTCGCTCCAGGCCACCCGGGAGCGGACGTTCAAATCGGCATGCAGCCCAAACAATTCAATTTCCATCATTCACTCGTACCTCTTGGTTTTTCATTATACCTTCTTTGCCGGCGCATTTCGACTTTGTCAATCATCCGGCGACCATTTTCGACGGGATTCTTTTATAATGAGGAAAACGAGGTGAAAAGTATGACAAAAGAATACCGCATCGTCGTGGAGGAAGACGGCATCAAAATCGAGCTTCTTCAAGGCGATCAAACCATGGACTACAAAAAATGGCCGATTTATTCGACTGGCGCCGACGACGCCGACCCAAACGATCTGGCCAACTATATGATTCCGTTTGAAATCATTCCTCAAATGCAAATGCTGGACAAAACCGGCTTCGCGTTCGCCGGAATCAATTCGCCATTCGACACGATGGAGCCTTCCGACGAAAGCGTCGTCGACACCGACGGCATGAACGACGAGCAACATCAATAAGGACACAAAAAAGACAGGTTCGCAAAAGTGATCCTGCCTTTCCTTTTATTCTCCTGTTTCGTCCGCCGCGATCTCGCCGCTGTACAGCTTGTTCAAATACGCCTGGTCCTCTTTGTCTTTTTGGATTCGCGCCTTGATCGCGTTCTCGTACGTCACAGCCGCGGCCTTGGCCGCCTCGAGTTCCTCGATCGGCTTTTCCTCGTCGAGCGCCGTTTGCAGGGCGGAGCGGTATTTGGCAAACTCGTCGCATTCGCTCTGGTAGGCGTCCTGCGGGCAGGCGTGCTTCGTCAAGTACGCTTTCATTTCCTCCCGGACATCAAGCAGATGCGTGATCCGGTACAAGTCGATCGTGTCCACCAGGCTCAAATAGCCGTAGTCGTTGAAGTCGGCCGCGTACGTGAAAAACGACATCACATACACCCCGCCCTCGATGGGCGCCAGAAAAGTTTCCCCGATCAAGTCGGCGGAAAGGTCGCCCTTTTCCTTTTTCGTGAGCGTGTAGGCGTAGGTGGCCATCTGGCTTGGCCGGCCGTTGACTTCGTAATCTTCGGTCAGCACGTTCGAAACCGCCCCGTCGCTGCCAAGCTGCCCGGGAATGTAGCGCGACAAAAACGCCTCGGCGTCGGCGCACGACGCGTTGTCGACATGGGACACGATCAAAACCGGGATCGGCTGTCCTTTCACGGGATAATAGCGGATTTCCCCCTCTTTTTTCACAGGTCGCAAATGCGGATCGACCATGTAGCTCATGTCCTGAAAATTGTCCACCTTCGTGCCGGACACGTGAGTGTATTCCTTGAGCAGCGAGGGAATGTCTTTCTCGCCAGGTTTGAACGCCACATAGCTGGCGGCCATCAGCGCCAGGGCGCACAACGGAACGCCGATGAGCGCGTTCCGGTTATAATGATGCTGCCGGAGCAGCGCGCGGACGGTAGGCGCTAAAAAAAAGCTGACCACCAATCCGAATAGACCAGCCACGAGCAGATTATCGTAAAACAAATAGATCGAGCCTAGGAAAAAGGCGAGGCTCGCGATCCATAAAATTCGTGCTGTTTGCCGTTTTCGTTTTGCCATCGTGATTCTCCTCTATCCAAATCATATCATCTCCGTCAAGAAAACGTCCATCGTGTGCTATGATTTCAAAAAAGGAGAATGGAATATGCGCTTTAAAAACAAACATGTCGTCATTACCGGCGGCGCCTCGGGCATCGGAAAGCGGCTGCGCGAACGCTTCGAGGCGGAAGGCGCCCGCGTGGCGATCATCGACATTTTACCGAACGATTTTTTTCAAGGAAGCGTCTCGGATCAAGCCACGCTGGAGCGGTTCGCGAAAAAAGTCATCGACACGTTCGAAACCGTCGACGTGCTCGTCAACAACGCCATCCCCGTCATGCAAGGCATCGACGAATGCGGATACGCGGCGTTTTCCCACGCTATGGCCGTTGGCGTCATCGCCCCGTTTTACTTGTCGAAGCTGCTGCGGCCCGCGTTTGCCGAGCACGCCTCGATTTTAAACATCACCTCCACCAGACAGGATCAGTCGATGCCGCAAACGGAAAGCTACGCCGCGGCCAAAGGCGGACTGGCGGCGCTCACGCACGCCATGGCGATGTCCCTGGCGCCGGCCGTTCGCGTCAACGCGATCGCGCCTGGCTGGATCAACAGCCACGCCCAGGAATGGAGCGAGGCGGACGAAAAACAACAGCCGCTTGGCCGTATTGGAACGGTCGACGACGTCGCGGATCTCGCTTTGTTTTTGGCAAGCGACCAGGCCGCGTTCATCACCGCGCAAAACATCGTCGTGGATGGCGGCATGAGCCGTCAAATGATTTACCATGGCGAGCATGGCTGGACATACACGCCGGAAAACGAGCAGTAAAAAAAGCGAAGCGTCAATGCACACTTCGCTTTTTTGCGGAATCAAGATGCTGGTCCATATAGGCTTTGAGCATCGTCAAAAAGTCTGCCAGGTCATGGTATTCCTGCACGTCGATTTCTTCGTCCGCCGAAATCAGCGCCAGGCCGATCGTTTCATACATTTGATATAGCGCGCACGCCGCCAGCGACACCTTTCCGTGGCGGCCATACAATAAATTATCCGCTTTCACAAAGAGCTGGAACGTATACGGCACCGTTTGCCGAAACGTTTCGACCGAATTGTTTTGCACGAACGCGGCGATTTCGTCGGGGGAGAAATCATAATCCAAATAGTCGCGCAGAAACTGGCTTTCGCTCAATTCGATCCGGTCGTCGGAAACCGTCAAATACATGACATACATCATCAATTCGGTTTGTAGCAGAGCTTTCAGGGGGTTTTGGAGCGTTACGGTTTTTTGGAGCGTTTTTTCGACTTCTTCGCATAATTCATATACGCATTCGATCGTTTGTTTGAGTTCTTGATCCATATTCATATTATCCTCTCTTCCCATCTAAACCAAAATCCTCATTCCATACTTTGTCACATCCACCATAAGAAATCAACCCCTATCCCCCTTCCTTTTCGGGCATGCCAAACAAAGCGAAAAGTCAACTCTTTTCTTTCCGTTTTTTGTGTGTTACGATGGGCAGGCAAAATAGTTGAACGTTCAACTATTTATTTCCAAGGGATAACCGATCAAAGGAGAACATACGATGAAAGTGATCAAACGAAGTGGAGAAGAAGTTGTTTTTGACATCTCGAAAATAGAAAACGCCATTCGGAAGGCCAGCAACGCGACCCCGAACATGCAAATGCACGAACTCGAAGTACAAGCCATCGCGCACATTGTCGCCGAAAAATGCGAGGATTTTTCCCGCAGTCCAAGCGTTGAGGAAATCCAGGACCTCGTCGAAAACGAAATCATGCGTCACGGCTATTTCGCAGTCGCGCACAATTATATCACATATCGGTACGAGCGGGCGCTCGTTCGGAAGGCAAATTCCACCGACCAGCAAATCATGTCGCTGCTTGAGCGCAACAACGAGGAGGTCAAGCAGGAAAACTCCAACAAAAACCCGCTTGTCAACAGCGTCCAGCGCGACTACATGGCCGGCGAGGTGTCCAAGGACATCACGAAGCGGTTCCTGCTGCCGCCCGAAATCATGGAAGCCCACGACAAGGGAATCATTCACTTCCACGATTCGGACTACTTCGCCCAGCACATGCACAACTGCTGCCTCGTCAATTTGGAGGACATGCTCCAAAACGGCACCGTCATCTCGGAAACGATGATCGAAAAGCCGCACAGCTTCTCGACCGCCTGCAACGTGGCGACGCAAATCATCGCCCAGGTGGCCAGTTCCCAGTACGGCGGCCAAAGCATCACCCTGTCCCACTTGGCGCCATTCGTGCAAGTGTCGCGCGACAAGGCGCGCCGGGAAGTGCGCGAGGAGCTCGACGCGATGGGCATGGAGTACACCGAGGAAAAAGCCAATGAAATGGCGGAAATGCGCGTACGTCGCGAAATCGAAAAAGGCGTGCAGACCATCCAGTACCAGGTTATCACGCTCATGACGACCAACGGCCAGGCGCCGTTTGTGACCGTGTTCATGTACTTGAACGAGGTCGAGGACCCGACGACGCGTCACGACCTGGCGCTGATCATCGAGGAAATGCTGCGTCAGCGTATGCAGGGCGTCAAAAACGAAAAAGGCATTTATATCACGCCGGCGTTCCCGAAGCTCATTTACGTTTTGGAGGAAAACAACATCCACGAAAACAGCCCGTACTACTATTTGACCGAGCTGGCCGCGCGCTGCACAGCCAAACGCATGGTGCCGGACTACATTTCCGAAAAAATGATGCTTTCGCTCAAAATCGACAAAGCCGGCGAAGGAAACTGCTACCCGTGCATGGGCTGCCGCTCCTTCCTGACGACGTATCGCGACGAAAACAACAAGCCGAAATACTACGGCCGTTTCAACCAGGGTGTCGTCACGCTCAACCTTGTGGATGTGGCTTGCTCTTCGAAAGGCAACGTGGAGGCGTTCTGGAAAATCATGGACGAACGTCTGGATTTGTGCTACCGGGCGCTCATGTGCCGCCACAACCGGCTGCTGGGCACGCCAAGCGACGTCGCGCCGATTCTTTGGCAGGACGGCGCCCTGGCCCGTTTGAAAAAAGGCGAAACGATCGACAAGCTGCTCTTTGGCGGCTACTCGACGATTTCGCTAGGCTACGCGGGTCTTTGCGAGTGCGTGACGTACATGACCGGCCATCCGCACACCGAAGAGCCGGGCACATCCTTCGGTCTGGAAGTCATGCAGTATTTGAACGACGCCTGCGCCAAGTGGAAAGCCCAGACGAACATCGACTTCTCGCTGTATGGAACGCCGATGGAATCGACGACGTATAAGTTCGCGAAAAAGCTCCAGGACCGCTTCGGCATCATTCCGGGCGTCACGGATCGCAACTACATTACGAACAGCTACCACGTGCATGTCACCGAGGAAATCAACGCGTTCGATAAGCTGACGTTCGAGTCGCAGTTCCAGAAGCTTTCCCCGGGCGGCGCCATTTCCTATGTGGAAGTGCCGAACATGGAAAACAACATCCCGGCCGTTCTGGCACTGATGCGGCACATTTACGATCACATCATGTACGCCGAGCTGAACACGAAGAGCGACTATTGCCAGGCGTGCGGCTACACCGGCGAGATTCAAATCGTGGAGGACGAAAACCACAAGCTGGTTTGGGAATGCCCGAACTGCCACAACCACGACCAGGAAACGATGAACGTGGCGCGCCGGACATGCGGCTACATCGGCACGCAGTTCTGGAACCAGGGACGGACGCAGGAAATCAAAGAACGCGTCATGCATTTGTAAGATGGAACGCGTCCTTGAATGCGGCGCGCTGTACCGCCACTTTAAAGGCGGCTTGTACCGGGCGTTGTTTCTGGCCCGTCGCGCCGAAGACGAAACCGTCGTGGTCGTGTACGAGCCGCAATACGCCAAAGGGACGTACTGGACGCGCGCGCTGGATGAGTTTTTGTCCGAAGTCGACCATCAAAAATATCCCGATGCCGGCCAGCGGTACCGGTTTGAGAAAATCGAAAACGAAACAGAACAATAATTTTCACAGGAGAGGAACGATCTGTTTTCTTCTCCTTTTTCAATGAGAGGTAACAACATGAACTATGGAAATATCAAGAAAAACGACATCGCCAACGGCGAAGGCGTCCGGGTCTCGCTGTTCGTGTCGGGCTGCACGAACCACTGTTTTCACTGCTTCCAGCCGGAAACGTGGGACTTCGACTATGGCCAGCCGTTTACCGCAACCACGCAGGAGGAAATCCTGCAAGCGCTCGAGCCTTCCTACATCCAGGGCCTGACGCTGCTGGGCGGCGATCCGTTCGAGCTGTCCAACCAGGCCGAGCTTGTCAAGCTGCTGCGCGCCGTCAAAGCCCGCTATCCTGAAAAAAACATTTGGTCTTATACCGGATTCCTGCTCGACCAGGACTTGCTGGAGGGCGGCCGGCGCCACGGCCCCTGCACGGACGAAATGCTTTCGTACCTCGACGTGCTCATCGACGGGCCGTTCGTGGAAGAAAAGAAGAATATTTCGCTTAAATTTCGCGGTAGCGAAAATCAGCGCGTCATCGACGTGAAAAAATCCTTGCGCGAACAGGAAGTCATTTTATACCTTGAATAGAAAGGACGTTCACATATTGTGGACGTTTTTTTATGACATTTCTTCGACATTGCGAATTGTCTTTTATTTATGCATACTTTCTCCTTCGATCCCGCTATTTCCAATCGTTTTGTTCTCGATTTGTAAACAATTTTGACAAACCCGATTTTTTCCGGTATAGTCAGTCGCGGAAATAACACAAGGAGGATTTTTATGCTAACGAAACTTTTCGCCCTCGCGTACGTCGGAACCTCAATCTTGACCGCGACGCCGAACGTCTTGTTTTCCCAAGAAGCAAGTCCCGTCTTTGAACAAGCCAATTTACGATTCGAACGCTACTTTTTCGAAGAAGCCGACGAACCTGCCTATATCATCCGCGACACGAAAGGAAAAGCGGTACCGGAAGCCGAGGCGCTCAACCAGATCGCGCTCGACCAGTATACCGAGGTGACCTTGACCGGTCAAAACGGTTACGACTTCTGGAAAATCGAAGTCGACGGCAAGGAATATTTTATCGACCACGACGACTTGACGACCGATCCAAAAGAAATCGACGCCCTGCTCGCCCAAAAAAAGCAGGAGGAAGAGGAAGCCAGCCGCTGGAAAGGACCGGTTTTAAGCGCGAGCGCCGGAACGAACCAGGGACCAAGCGGCAAGGAAACATATTATAATTTACCAATGGAAGGTGTCGTGGCGACGATGCGCGCCATGGGCAACAACGACGAGTACTGGGTCCGCGAAGATGGCGTAAAAATGCTGGGCGACTACGTCATGGTGGCCGCCCACCTGGGCCTACGGCCGCGCGGCTCGATTGTCGAAACGTCCCTTGGCAAAGGCATCGTGTGCGACACGGGTGGTTTCGCCCACGGCAATCCGACCCAGCTCGACATCGCGACGGCATGGTAATCTGAAAAAATCCGCAACCCGCGGATCTTTTTTTATTTCCCTATCCTTTCTTTTTTGACAAAAATAAAGTAGTAATCAAAGAGCAGTTTCGGTATAGTAAAAGAGTATAAAATAAAGAAAGAGGTATAACGATGGAATGGCTTAATTTAATCGGGATCGTCATCGTCATTGTCGGCTTCGCCCGGAAATGGAATTCGATCCTTGTCATCCTGCTGGCGGCCGGCGCGACCGGCCTTGTCAGCGGCATTTCGCCAGTCGCTTTGCTGGAAACGATTGGCACCACGTTTGTCGCCAACCGCAACATGGCGATTTTCATTCTCGTCATGCTTGTGACCGGCACGCTGGAGCGCAACGGCTTGCGCGAGGCGGCCGCGGGCGTCATTGGCAAGTTCAAAGGCGCGACCAGCGGCATGGTCATTGGCATTTACGGCGTCATGCGCGCGATCTTCGCGGCGTTCAACGTCGGCTTTGGAGGCGTCGCCGGCTTTGTAAGACCGGTCATCATGCCGATGGCCGAGGGCGCGATCACGTCCAAAGGCCACAAGCCGCACGAAGAGCATATGGAAGAGCTCAAAGGCATGGCATCGGGCATGGAAAACATCACATGGTTTTTTGGCCAGGTGCTGTTTGTGGGCGGCTCGGGCGCGCTGCTCGTGCAAGGCACGCTGCAAGGCCTTGGCATCCACGTCGAGCTTATCGACCTGGCGCTCGTGGAAATCCCGGTGTGCGTCATCGCGACGGCGCTCGCGATCGTATACTACTATTTCAAGGACCGGCGCATGCTGAAGAAATACTATAAAGACGAGCTTGGCGAGGAGGGACTGCGATGAGTTTCTTTTTCGATCCGCAAATCGCCACCAGCGCGAAAGTGATGGAGATCATTTATATTTTCATGGGCGGCATGTGCGTGTACACGGCGTTCAAAAACTTGAAGGACAAGGAAAATCCCGCGCAAGTCGGTACGTTCATTTTCTGGTTTCTGCTCGGCATCGTGCTGGCGCTGGGCCAATGGCTGCCGCCACTGGCTTCGGGCGTGCTTGTCGTGCTCATGTGTTTGCCGGCCGTCTTTAAAAAAGTGGCGAAAGGACAAGTCGCCGTTCCGTCCGACGACGAGACGCGCGGCAACTTTGAGAAGATCGGCATGAAGATTTTCATCCCGACGTTGTGCATTGGCGTGTTCGCCATCGTATGCGCCATCAACGGACTGGGTGTCGGCTTGTCGGCGCTCAACGGCGTCGCGATCGGCGTCGTGCTGGCGATGATTATTTTGATGCTCCAAAACAAGACGAACACGTTCAAGGTGTTTTTGTCCGACTCGGAGCGAATGCTTTCGACGGTCGGGCCGCTTTCGATGCTGCCGATGCTGCTGGCGTGCCTTGGCGCCGTCTTCACGCAGGCGGGCGTCGGCGAAGTCATCGCCCAGGTCGTCGGCACGATCATTCCGGAAGGCAACGTGACGATTGGCATCATCGTGTACGCCATCGGTATGATGCTCTTTACGATGATCATGGGCAACGCATTCGCGGCCATCACCGTCATGACGGTGGGCATCGGCTATCCGTTCGTGCTCGCGTACGGCGCCAACCCGACGGTTATCGGCATGCTCGCCTTGACGTGCGGCTACTGCGGCACGTTGTGCACGCCGATGGCGGCCAACTTCAACACGGTGCCTGTCGCCTTGCTTAACATGAAAAAACAATTTGGCGTCATTCAAAACCAGGTTTTGATCGCGGCCATTATGATCGTCATTCAAATTATCATGATGATCGCGATGCAGTAAAAGGAGGACCTTATCATGAAACTGCTCATTACCGGATTCGACCCGTTTGGCAGCGAATCCATCAACCCGGCCTACGAGGCGGTGAAGCTTTTGCCCGATTCGATTCGGGGTCTGGATCTGATCAAGCTCGAAGTGCCAACCGTGTTCGGCCAGGCGGGCGAAACGCTCAAACAGGCGATGGACATCCATCAGCCCGACTACGTGCTGTGCATCGGCCAGGCGGGTGGGCGCAGCGCCGTGACGCCGGAAAAAGTCGCCATCAACTTGATGGACGGCCGCATTCCGGACAACGCGGGCTACCAGCCATTTGACACGCCGGTGCGCGAGGATGGTCCGGCCGCGTACTTTTCCTCGCTGCCAGTCAAGGCGATGGTGCAAGCCATTCGCGAGGCAGGCATTCCTTCGTTTTTGTCGTATACGGCGGGCACATACGTGTGCAACTACTTGATGTACGAGCTGTTGTATTTGATCGACCACTATTACCCAAACACGAAGGGCGGCTTCATCCACGTGCCGTTTATGACGAGCCAAGTCGTGAACAAGCCAAACGGCACCCCGTCCATGGATTTGAAAACGATTGCCAGCGCGCTGGAAAAAGCGATCGAGGCGATTGCGGAAAACGAAACCGACATTCAGGCCAACATGGGCGAAACCCACTAAACAAAGCGACGGAAGACTCCACGTTCTTCCGTCGTTTTCTTATTCCGCTTTTTTGGCTTTCAGCACACCGATCACGGCCGCGTACAGCACGCCGCCCACGGCGAACACCAGCCAGGTTTCGTCCCAGCGCTCGGTCGAAAAGCTCCATGCCAAATAGATCGCGGTCACCAGGCACCAGTACACGCCGGGCACATAGCCATACCGGCGGTTGAACCGCTTTTCCTTTTTTGTGTATTCCCCTTCCTGCAACAGCATGTCGACAGCCTCCCGCATCGTTCCATCGTAAATGAGGATGCCGGCGCCGATGGCGACGACAAGCAGCAGCACGCCAACGCTGACCGCCATGTTCCGGCCATTGTCGGGATCGAGAAACAAGCTGACGAATAACGGCAAAACCGAGAGGACGCATAAGCAAATGCCGAGCGTCGTGCGTTTGGCGTGGCCGAGCTCGTCGTCGTTTTTCAACTGTCGAAGCATGCGGGCGGTGCGCTCGCTCAGGCGCACGTCCTCTTTTTCGATCCACTCAAACTTTGCGCCTTGCGTGCTTGTGTAAATCAACACCCCGACGCCGATGGCGACCAAAACGAGCAACACGATCATGCCCAGGCCGCCGAACCGGTCTTCCTGCGGCGTCCCTTCCCACAGGCCGCCAAGCACGATGAGCGTGATGGGCGAGCAAATGCACAGCCCGATGGCGAACGGAAGCGTTTTTTGTTCCTTTCTCTTATAGGCCAAAAACCGTTCCACTTCCTCGTCGCCCAGCCAGCGGCCGGCTTGCGTATCGACCTGGCTTTGGTCGCCTTCTTTTAACAAATAGTCGGTCGACACGTGGAACAGCTCGCTCATTTGCACGATGCGTTCCAAATCGGGTGTCGACGCGTTCAGCTCCCACTTGGATACCGATTGTCTGGACACATCCAGCTTTTCGGCCAGCTCCTCTTGCGAATAGCCGTTTCGCTTTCTTAGTTCTATAATTTTTTCTCCGGTCGTCAATGCGATCACCTAACTTTCTATGCCTGTATTTTGCCGGATTTTTGGCAAAAAGAAAAGCGCGTGCGCTTGGAAGGCGCGCACGTGCCGGTTGCTTCTTAAGAAAACCTTTCAAATTTGTTCGTTTTTTTCTTTATTTTATCGGATTATCATAGGATCATGAAAAACAAAGTGAAAAATCTTCTCAAACCCGACTGGTTCATTGACGTATACATGAAAATGAAGCGGCGGCAATGGAGCCGCTACCATGAGCATATGCGTGACGTACTGATGTCCTGATCCGGTCAAAAAAAAACCGGATGGCCTGCGCCATTCGGCTTTTTGCGTCTTAAAACTCCAAACTGTTGACATGGAGGAGAAAATATTTCATTCCCATTATGATAAAGCCCTCTTCGTTTCGCCAAGGTTTCTTGCTGCCATTGACAATGACAATTTTTTTAAATGAGTCGGGAATATTGCGCAACGAACGAAATTCCTGATTTTGTTTTTCTTCCGAAGTCATATCGTAAGCCACCTGGACATAGTATCTTTCGCTGCCTCGATTCACCACGAAATCAACCTCCAGCTGTTTGCGAATCCGCTTGCCTGTTTTATCCTGGTCAAAAATTTCAACGATGCCTACATCCACATTATAGCCACGCATCAGCAACTCGTTATACACAATATTTTCCATGATGTGCGTTGGTTCCTGCTGCCGAAAATTCAGGCGGGCATTTCTCAATCCCAAATCGGTATAATAATATTTCAAATTTGCGCCAATGTGCTTTCTTCCTTTAATATCATAGCGGCTCGCTTTGGAAATCAGAAAAGCGTCGATCAAATGATCAATATGCGCAGAGATCGTTTTGTTCGTATAACGCATCTGCCGTTCACTCGCAAAAGTCTTCGCAATTTTAGATGGATTGGTCGGCGCCCCGATGGCCGAGGCAAGCACATCGACAAGAATGCCGATTTCAGCCGCATTCTGAATTTTATTTCGTTCGATCACATCTTTCAAATACACATTTGCAAAGATATTCTTCAAATAATCTGATTTTTGTCTCTCGCTTTGAAAACCTGCGACTTGCGGCAATCCGCCAAAAATCATGTACTCCTGCCAGGCATCCTCATAATCGCCTTCATAGACCGAGAAAAATTCCGCAAAAGAAAGCGGATAGATTCGAATCTCATCTCCCCGGCCGCGAAATTCTGTCACAATATCACTTGAAAGAAACTTTGAATTGCTTCCAGTCACATACACATCTATATTGGCTATACGAAGCAAACTGTTCATCACTTCCTCAAACCGCGGCATGAATTGCACTTCATCCAAAAGTAAATAGTAATTCTCATTATCTTTTATGGTTTCCTTAATATATTTGAAGCACATCTTCGGATCTCTTAGCTCTTCATTTTCAATCCCGTCCAAAGCAATTTCGATAATATGATCCGGCGTCACACCGCTCTCAAGCAAGTACCTTTTAAAAATATTGAACAACAAATAAGATTTTCCACAGCGACGAATGCCGGTAACTATCTTGATCATCCCATTATTTTTCCGCTCAATCAATTGCTTTAAATATGAATCTCTTTTGATTTCCATTCTTTCACTCCTAATTTTTGTGCATTTGCACACTTTTTAGTAATGATATTGTATCGAAAGACAAGTGAAGTCGCAATCCCCATTCCTAAATTCCGTACATTTGCACACTTTTTAGGAATGGGATCCGTGATCATTCCACGAGTAGCGCGAACTGCTGAACGATGTCCGCGTCCAGTTCGGCGCTTGTTTGCCTTCTTTCGACAAGCAAAAGATCGCCGCGATGCGATGCAAGATCCGCGTCTGAAAAATCGGCCGGTGTTTTCGTTTCATCCGGCGCGTACCACACGAGCGAATACGCGGCCTTTGGATCTTGCGTCACCGTCCAAATCGAATTCTCGTCCAACACCACGGGTCTGCCATTTTCCTGCTGACTTTTTAGCAGCGTTTCCAGTTCGGCAAATGACTGGTACGACACCATCTCGCTTTCAAATCCATGGTTCCGGTCGACGCTCGTATAACAGCTGTCCAGCACGACCGGTTCTCCATCCACGATCACTTCGAGCGGCCCAAGTTGTTCCTGAACGGTTTTCACCCGATCCGCTTCGACTTGCTTCCAGATTCCAAACCCCAAAATGCCGGCTAAAAGGACGGCACCAGGTCCCATCCATTTTTTCCATCCCATCTTTTCCCCTCCTGTTTTTCTTTGATTATACTAAAAACATTCCCCTTCATAAAAAAACAAGAGCAATATCTATCTTTTACTTCTTCTTTGGAATTTAAATTCTTTTTACACTTTTTCGGACCTAAAAGTCATCCTTTTCTACATTTTTTCGGACCTCAGGCTTTTTTTCTTATTCACAGCGCCTTTCCACAAAAAAAATGGAAGGCTGATTTTCCTTCCATTTCTATCGCTTAAAGAATTTCCTTTGGCTCGTAGCCCGCTTCCTTGACGGCGTTCATAAGCGTGTCGTCCAGGATCGGCGCATCCATTGTGATGACAGCCTCTTTTTTATCCAGGTCGACGACGGCGCTTTGTACCCCGGCGATCTTTTCCAACGCCTCCTCAACGTGTTTTTTGCAGTGATTGCACGACATTCCATCCACGATCATGACTTTTTTCATTTTCTTTTCCTCCTTTGGATTTGATTCGATTGGATCCACTTCGACGTGGATCTTCGCTTTGGCGCTCTCTTTTTGTTCCTCGACACTCTCGTATGGCGGCTTGAAAAACCGCAGGCGCAACGCGTTGAGCACGACGCACACGGAGCTGAGCGACATCGCGGCGCTGCCAATCATTGGCGACAGCAGCAAGCCCCACAGCGGGTAAAATATGCCAGCCGCCACCGGAATGCCGAGCACGTTGTAGAAAAACGCCCAAAACAAGTTCATCTTGATGTTTTTCACGACTTTTTCCGACAACGCGTACGCCGTGTTGACATCCATCAAGTTGTTTTTCATCAACACGATGTCCGCGGAATCAATCGCGATATCGGTTCCGGCGCCAATCGCGATCCCGATATTGGCGCGGGCGAGCGCCGGCGCGTCGTTGATTCCATCCCCCACCATCGCGACGAATTTTCCCTGGTCCTGAAACCGGCGCACGACATTTTCCTTTTCGGTCGGCAAGACGTCCGCGATGACTTCGTCCACCGCCACTTCCCTAGCGATGGCTTGCGCGGTTTGCGCGTTGTCGCCTGTGAGCATCACGACATGGATGCCATGCTGCTGAAAGAGCCGGATGGCTTGGGCGCTGCTCGCCCGCACGGTATCCGCCACCCCGATGATGCCCAAAACGACCCGGTCCCTGGCGAAAATCAAAGGCGTTTCTCCTTGTTTGGCCAGACGATCGACTTGCGCCAGCGCCTGCTTTGGCAGTGCGAGCCCGCTTTCCGCCATCATTTTCACATTGCCGGCCACGACTGTCGAATCGTCGATCCACGCTTTGAGTCCTTTGCCCGAAAGCGCCTCATACTTGTCAGGCGCCTGAAGCGGCAGCTCTCTCGCTCTGGCTTCCTCGACGATCGCTTTCGCGAGCGGATGCTCGCTTCCAAGCTCCACGCTGCCGGCGAATCGCAAAAACTCGTTTTCCGACAGGCCGGGTTCCATAAGCACGATGTCGTGAATCGACGGATGGCCCGACGTGATCGTTCCTGTCTTGTCCAAAATAATCGTGTCGACGCGCCGCATCGTTTCCAGACTTTCCGCCGACTTGATCAAAATGCCGTTTTCCGCCGCTTTCCCGGTCCCGACCATGATAGCGACCGGCGTCGCCAAACCGAGCGCGCACGGACACGAAATCACCAGCACGCTGATCGCGTTGCTGAGGGCGAATTCAAACGACTGCCCCAGCGCCATCCACACGATCCACGTCAAAAGCGCGATCCCGATCACGACCGGCACGAACACGCCGGACACCTTGTCGGCAAGCCGGGCGATCGGCGCTTTCGAGTTGCCGGCCTCGTCCACGAGCCGGATGATTTGCGCCAGTGTCGTGTCCTCGCCTACTTTTGTCGCCCGGAAACGGAACGATCCGTTGACGTTCATCGTCGCCGACAACACGTTGTCCCCCGGCTCCTTTTCCACCGGCACGCTCTCGCCGGTAATGGCGGCCTGATCGACGAAGCCATGGCCGGATTCCACGACGCCGTCAACCGGGATCCGCTCGCCCGGACGAATGACGACCAAATCCCCCTCCATGACATCTTCGGCGTCGATTTCCACTTGCGCCCCATCCCGGATGACCGTGGCGCTTTTGGGCGCCAGATCGACGAGCTTGCCTAGCGCGTCGCTCGTTTTCGACTTGGAGCGCGCCTCCAAGTACTTGCCCAGCGAAACGAGGGTGACGATCATCGCCGCCGACTCGAAATACATCGAGTGCATCGCGGCGTGAATCATGGCGTGGTCGCCAAAGCCAAAGCCATACGCCATGCGGTACATGGCGTACAAGCCATACAAAAACGCCGCGCTGGCGCCAAGAGCCACGAGCGAGTCCATATTCGGCGCCCGTTTGACAAGCGCCTTCCAGCCATGCGTGAAAAAGCTTCGCTGGAAAAACAAGATGAACATCGTCAAAAGCAGCTGCGTGATGGCGGATACCATCGCCCATTCCATGCCTTGCCAAAACGGCAGTCCCATCATCGGGCCCATGGCGACGACCATCAGCGGAACAAGAAGCGCGATCGACCACCACAAATGGCGTTTGCGTTCTTTTTGCTCGTCCTCCATGCGCCGCGCTCGCGCGTCCCATTGTTCTTTGAGCGTGTTTTTTCCCGCTTTCGTTTCTTGTTTTTGGGGAATCGCGCCATAGCCGATCCGGTCCACGGCCGCGCTGATTTGCGCCACGTCGACTTGGTCGGCGTCGTATTCCACTTTCATGGTGTTTCCGAGCAGCGACACGTCCACCGCGCGCACCCCGGGAAGTTTTTCCACCGCCTTGGTGACGTTGGCCTGGCACGCGGCGCATGTCATGCCCGTCACATCGAATGTCTCTTTCATAGTCTACCTCCTACTTCAGTTTTCGGATCAGTTCCATCACTTCATCCATCGTTTCCGTACGCCCCTCGAGCACGTCGTTTGTCACGCACGAATGAAGATGGTCTTTTAACAGTATATAGCCAAACGATTGCAGAGCCGACTCCAACGCCCCCACCTGGATGAGGATGTCACCGCAGTACCGCCCTTCGTCAATCATTTTTTCAATTCCGTTGAGCTGGCCGATCATCCGATGCAGCCGGTTTTTCAACAGCCTCGTTTCCTGCTCGTCGCGCGGCGTCTGCCGGTAGCGCTTTGTGTCTTCCTTCATCGTTTTGTCCTCCTGTTCCCATAATATACCCTTATGGGGTATAATGCAACTGGAATGTTATTTCCCGTCCCGATTTGCTAAAATAAAAGAAAAAAGGAGTCTTTGTATGAAAAAGGATTACTATACATTGCTGCTGTGGCAAGGCGTGCTCGCCGGCTCGTGCTTCTGGATTCCTGAAATCGGCTGGCTGTTCACGATTGGAGCCGTCGCCTTGATCGTGCTGCTGGAAAGCGCGCTGGCCCAGTATGCCAAATCGAAAAACCTGCAAGTGTTCGGCACGCCGTTCCATACCGACAAATATATGGAGGATGCCAGCTTGCTTGTGCTTCAGCTTTGTTTTACGATCGCGCTGGCCGTCGTGGCTCTCGTGCTGTTGTCCGGCTACACGCTCTGGTCCGTGTTCTGGATCGTGCTGGTCGCCAGCCTTTGTTTCCTGATCGCGTTTTGCCTGTTCTGGCGCGCACGAAAGGACGCCGCATGAAATCGAAGGTCAACGCCCGCACGCTCGGGCAGCTGCTGTTGTCGCTGGCTGGATTGCTCGCCCTCAACTGGATCGACATCCACGCGGTCGAGATCCACTACAACACGTCCATCCACGAGTTCGTCGCGGAATTCGACGTGACCGGCTACGCCGTGCTCAACGTCTTTTTGTGTCTGGTCACGAGCTATTTCCTGTCCCGCCTGTTTTCGTGGTCGAAAAGCACGTGGTCGCTCATGTACGCGTTTTACGTACTTTTGCTTTGCACGTGCGTGCCCAACTTGATCGCGGCCAACTCGGCCGTGTACTTGAGTATGCACTTCACCCGCTCGGCCAAGCTGTTCAACACGATTTTGATGATTAAAAACTCGATCAAGCTTCTTGCCTTCCTGCTTTTGGCCGGCGGCATCTGGATGCGCTACAAAGACCGGCACTCGATGGTGACGACGACGCTTTTGTTGTCGAGCATCGTCATTTCGGGCGTTCTTTACGAGTTTTCCACGTTCGCCTACGCCTGGTATTTTTACCTGGGGCTGTTTGGCCTGGTTCCCATCTTTTATTTGACGATGCGCCAAAACGAGCTGCGCATCCCGAAAGACCGCTAAAAAGCCGGCATCTAGCGCGATGCCGGCTCGTTTTTTGATTCGGGATCTGTTTTTCGGATCCAGCGGTAGTTGTCGATTTCGTCGGTGTTCCAGTGCTTTTCGATGTACGCGTTGTACTTTTCCTTTTCCTGCGCGTAGTCGGCCTTCTTTTGCTGGAGGGCGTCCCAGAACTTGAGCCTGTCCTTGCCGCCCGGCACGAAGTTGAGCGAAAGAATCGAATGGGCTCTGGAAATCATGCCAAACGCCACGCCAAACACGGCGATGCCGCCCGCCGTTCCGGACAGCGCGACCAAGATCTGGCGCGTTTCGCCATAGCCCGAAAACCACGCGGTTTCAAACGAAAGCAGGGACACGATCGAGCAGGCGAAATTCAGCGCCCGGGTGCTTGTCAAAATCGGCGCGTCGATTTTCCGGTAAACGATGTGGCCGAACACGACCATGACCCACTGGTAGATCGTAAAGCCGGCCATCACGTACAGCATGAGTCCTCGGTACGAGTACGACTGGTTTTTCTCGAGCATCATGAACGCGATCCAGCAATACGGCACGAGCAGGACAAGCAGCATGATGCCGGTGAATTTATAACGTTTCAAATCTTCGAGAAACTTTCTGCCCGCGATCTTCTGCCGGCCGTGGTGGCGGTTGACGTAGCTAAGTAAATAAAAGCGAATCACCGTCAGCACGAGATAGTAAAACGAGATCGCCACCAGCCATTCGGAATGATCCACCAGCCCGGTGAACAAATCGAAGCACGCGTAGGCGGTCGTGATGATCATGTTGAAATACAAAGAAACGAAAATCCGGACATTGACGTCGTTGACGAACATCGACGTGTACTTGTGGCGATTGAGAAACACGAACACGCCTCGAATCATTTTCGGGGTCGCGCACGCGAAAATCGTCAAGGAATACATAAAAAATCCCCAGGCGAACGTCATAAGCGTTCGAAAGCGATTGGCCAGCGGCATGAGCACGATCGTGATCAGCGCGCAGGTCAAAACCCACCGCATCGGTGGAAATATGATTTTGCTTCCCCAATGTTTCTTTTTTTCCATCTTTCTTCTGTCCGCTTTCCCTTTTCTTTTTTGTACACAAATCCAAAGAAAAACTCAACGCTTTTTTCACTTTTTCCATTCCTGTGACAAGGCAGGATGGAATTTTCCGTTTTCGGCTTTCTCGACGAGGCCACGCAAAATGTCGAGCGCTTCCTCGTCGTCGTAAAACAAGCGGTCCGGTATGTTTTCGAAATAGTCGCGGAACAAAAACAGCAAGTACGGGTTTTCAACGTTCAAGTAAATGGGGCGCTCCTGGGCGTCGATGATTTGCAAAAAGCCATTCGAGTCCCCGAGAAACCACTGCAATTCGCGGCGAAACGTCGAAATCGGATCTTTGAGCATGCGGTAGCCGTCTTTGCGGTACCGCTCGATCATCCGCTTCACGATGTCGAGGCGCTGGGAAAACGTGAGCGGCGTGGTTTGCGTCAAAAGCGAAATGTCCTCGCGTTCCAGAAATCCGGTCACGGCCGGCAGCGCGAAGATGAACATCGTCTGGGCCGCGCGCAACCGGGTTTGTATGGATTCGATGCGCGCCTGCGCTTCGCCCTCTTCCCGCTCTGGCAGCACGATTTCCCATTCATTTTGGGTCAGCAGCGGAAAGAGCGACATCGCCGAGTGGAACACCATCGCCTGTTTGCCGGCGTTGGCGACAATCGAATAAAAATAATCGAGCTGGTTTTGCACGTTGGAAACCGAAACCATGAACGGATGGACGATTTTCAGCTGGTAGTTGAAATGGTCGGCGAACGTCTTCACGATTTCCTCCTGATTGTGAAACAGGGCGGTTTTGAAACCGGCGTCGATTTGGATCAGCACGTGGTCCGAAACGGCGTAGTACGGAAACGGATCGGTGGACGCGCACCGCTGATCGTAGTAGTAATACGCGTCGTAGCGGGCGAATGACGAGTACATGGGCAAAATGTTTTGCAGCGCGAAAAGGATGTCTTTGGAGGAGAGCTCGAGAATGTGCTCGATGCGCAGCGTCCGATTTTCTTTCATGTAGGAACCAACCAAATGCGGCAGCATGGAAAACGAGGCGGGCATGAACAGCCGGATCGGATCTTTTTCGCTGTCGAAAAACATGTCGAACAACGTCTGGGCGATGGCCATGGAGCCCCGGACGACTTTGGAGGTGGGCGGCAGCTGCGCGAACACCTCGTTTCGTCGCAAGCGCAAGGCGCTTTTGTTTTCGTGAACCGCGTTTAAAAAGTTCGTCACTTCCTTGCGGCGGTCGTACACGTCCTTGCCCCAAAGCGTCATAAAATAGGCGTCCAGCAGCTGTTCGCGGCCAATCGGATCGACCTGGATGTAGTCGGCGATGCGTTGGACAAGTTCCACGGAAGTCGGCTTGCGTTTGCCGTTGAGAATTTGATATAAGCTTTGCGGCGCGATTTGGCAATAGTCCGCCATCTCGTACACGCGAATGGTCCGCCCGGCTGTCAGGCGTCCATACATTTCTGAAAATTCGTGCATCCCGTTCTCCTTTCATAAAAAAGCAGGAAACCTTCCCCACATCGGTTTCCTGCCGGTTAAGGCATTGCTGCCGTTTCGTCGTACCCAAGTACAGTACACTTGTATCATAGCGAAAAACAAGCGGCGGAACAAGTTGTCGCAAGAAATATCGCAAACTTTCGATGAGGCCGCGCGAAGCATTCAAGTATGCGTTTTTTGCGATGTTGTTTACAATGAAAGCAGGAAAACGAAAGGAGAACTCCCATGCAAAAAAACCAAATCTATTTGATCGCTGTCATCGAAGTGATCTTGTTCATCGCTTTCGCCTTCCAAATGGTCACGAATCCTTCCTGGACAAACCTGGCAATTCTTGTCGTCCTGGGCATCGGCTTCGTCCAGTTGAAAGACATGTACGATAAAGCAAAACGAAAAGAGGATAAAAGTTTATGAAGCGGCTTGTGTGCGTCCGCCACGGCGAAAGCGGGTGGAACAAGGAAAACCGCTTTACCGGCTGGAGCGACGTCGACCTCTCCCCAAAAGGCCATGAGGAAGCGAAGCAGGCCGGCCGAACCCTGAAACGCCAAGGCTACGCGTTCGATATCGCCTACACGTCCGTGCTCAAACGGGCGATCCACACGCTTGACCACGTGCTGGACGGACTCGACCAGGTGTATTTGCCCGTCGTCAAAAGCTGGAAGCTCAACGAGCGCCACTATGGCGCGCTGCAAGGCTTGAACAAGGCGGACACAGCCGCCAAGTACGGAGAAAAACAAGTTCTCATATGGCGTCGTTCCTTCGACGTCCTGCCCCCGTTGATGAAAGAGGACGATCCGCACGCGCCGCGCAACGAGGCGATGTACAAAACCGTGCCGGCCGACGAGCTGCCGCTTGGTGAAAGCTTAAAAACGACAATCGAACGCGTCGTACCGTTTTACGAGCAAACGATCAAGCCGCACATCGAAGGCGGGGAAAACGTCCTCGTCGTCGCGCACGGCAACTCGCTGCGCGCCCTGTTGAAGTTTCTCGCCCATATTGACGACGACGCGATCATGGGCGTCAACATCCCGACCGGCATCCCGCTTGTGTTCGAGTTTGACGACGACATGCGCCTCGTCCGCTATTTCTATTTGGCCAGCCAGGAGGAACTGAACGAGAAGATGGCCGCGGTCGCCAACCAGGGGAAAGTAAAATAATTAAAAAGTCGAATTCATTCGTTTGGATTCGATTTTTATTTTTTTCGATTTTAAAAACAAATTCATTTAAATATTCAAAATTAGAAAACAAATTATAGTTTTGTTTGATTTATTCTATTTGAGCGCCTATAATGACCCCAAGGAGGCGATAGTATGAAACCAACAATACACGAAAAATACTTTTCAAAGAAAGATTCAAAAAAACTGCTTCAGATCCCCAAAAAGAGAAAAGATCGTCTTGAAATTCTGGCAGTGATCTGCTCGTTGTTCAAAAAAAACACTTTTTACTCGGAATACGTCGTCAATCAGACGCTACGATCCACTTACGAGGACTTCCCTGCTCTCCGGCGCGCCCTCGTGGATGAGAAATTTTTACTGCGGGATCCATCCGGCCGCCTTTACTGGATCAATCCCGATCAAACGATAAGCCAAAAAAAGCCCACTTCTCAAGAACTTGCCAGCTACTTCGACCGTTTTTTCAATGGACAAAACGCCCGGAAAATTGCGGACCTTGAACAATGCCCTGATTTTTTCAGTCCGCTTTTACAATACTGTATCTCCCATTCCTTGCTTGTATGGAAAGACGGCTCGCTCTGGATTTCCAATTCCAACAACTAAGACGATGGAACAAAATCTAAAATACTACACCGCGGCCCGTTTCGTGAATTTACTCGGAACCGGTATCTACTCCATTTGCGTCCCGCTTTTTCTTCTTGAGCAATGCCAAACCATTTTCTCGACCAGTATTTTTTACACATTGATCCAGATCCCATCTCTTTTGTTTCTTCCGCTTCTGGGGATCTTTCTGGAAAATAAAAATTTGAAACATGTTTTATTGGCGTCCAATGTCCTTTCCGCGGTTCTTTTCTTGTTTCTGATTGGTTATATTTTGTTTGCCAAACAGCAAATCTGGCTTTTCCTTGCGATCTCCGCGTTGGAAAAAATCAATTCCTCGTGTTTTCATGTCGCTTCGAATAGTATTTTCGCAAGAATTTTTGCGGTGGAAACGATTGAAAAAGCCAACGGATGGAAAAGCACCGTCGATAATTTGACTTCCGTGCTCGCGCCGGTTTTCGGAACATTCATTTATTCCGGATTCGGATTGAATATCGTCATTTTATTGAATGCCTTTTCGTTTTTGATTTCTTTTTTGTTTTTAACAAAAATTTCCTACCCGGAAACCGCTTCGGCAAAAAGAATGAAACCATCTCTGTCCGACGGATTGCGGTATATTACAAAAAATCAGGAATTAAAAACCTTGTTTATCGCTTTTATGCTTTTAAATTTTTTAGTCATGCCCACCGCGAATGTGTTCGCACCCGGCATATTAAAGATCGACTATCATTTTTCCGACGTTCTTTATGGTCTGACGAGCACCGCGGTTTGTCTTGGCGCGATCCTTTCGAGCCTCGCCATCAGTCTCCATCCAAAATGCGAGAAGATCACCGTGTTTTTCTATATGCAAGGCGCGCTGATGATCGTAAGCGGCGTCCTGGCGTACGGACTGCATGCCACACCTGGTCTTTTTTACTGGCTTTATTTGATGCTGTGCGGATTGTCCGGCTACTTTTCCACCAAAGTCAACATCCCTTTGATGGCCTATTTTCAAAAACAAGTTCCCGCGCACCAGCAAACCCGCTTTTTTTCTTTGTTGACATTGAGCGCGAACCTCATGTCTCCATGCGGAACGCTTTACGCCGGGACGTTGTGCAATCAAATCGGAAGCAGTATGGCGTATGCCAGCAACGGTCTGCTCCTCGTACTCGTTCTTCGCTTTTTGTTTCGGAAATCAAGGTGGAAAAACAACACGCTTTTCTAGACAAACACCCTATTTCTTTTTAAACTTTTTATAGAGGTGAACACAATGGACTTTTCGACATTAACATATTCTGAAATCAAACATGGCTATGTGGAAACAAAAACCGGCTATCAATGCATTTACTGCGAGTTTTCCACCAGCAAAGATGAAATCTACCCATACGAAAACAAGTTTTACACCGCGCTTGGCATGATGAAGCTGCACCTTCAAGTGGCGCACCGTTCCAATCTGGACATGCTTTTGGATTTGCCAAAAAAGGATTCCGGACTTTCCGCCCACCAGGTCGAGCTTATCCGCCTGCTCCATGAAGGATACGCGGACCGGGACATCGCCCAGCGTTTAGGCATCAAGGAATCCACCGTCCGCTATCAGCGGTTCACGTTAAAAGAAAAAGAAAAACAATGCAAGATCTATTTGGCGGTCATGGAAAACTTGCGGCAAAAGCCCGATTCCAACTTTCTTGCCATCCACTCCACCGCCAGACAAGTGGATGAGCGCTACATCGCCACAAAGGAGGACGAGGAAAAAGTAAAGCAGGACTTTTTTCTGAGTTTGGATCCGTTAAAACTCAAGTCGATTCCCAGAAAGGAAAAATACAAGATCATCGTCTTGCGCATTCTTTGCGAAACGCTCACGCAAAAAAACTATACCGAAAAACAATTAAACGATATTTTGCAGCCGGTTTATGAAGATTTCGCCTCCCTGCGGCGCTGCTTGATCGAATATGGATTTTTCTCCCGGGATTTTTCCGGGCAAACCTACACAAAACTCATTTAAAAAAGGAAGTGACCTGGTTTTCACTTCCTTTTGTGTTCTCATTACAGTCCCTGGGCGATCAAATCCTGCACGACTGGATCTTTGACGGTCACACCCGCCGCTTCCAGCTCGGCGATTTTATCCGCGAACTGCGGGAGATATTTTTTATGGGCGATCAGCAACTCGTCGAGCACGTTTTTCGCGCTTTGTCCGCTTGGGATCTGCGGATTGAGGATGAACGCCTGCAACGCCTTGCCGTAGTCGCCGGTCACCGCCGCTTCCTGCACGCAGTGCTCCATGTTTTTCATGACTTGCAGCCAACCTTTTTCCGCTGGTTTGAGTGGTCCAAACGCGATGGCTTTCGCGCCCGTTTTGCCAATCATGGCCGACACTTCCACCGCGCAGTCCGCCGGCAGATCCGGCACGGCGCCGTTGTTTTTCGTCGTCACGACAATGTGGCTGTTTTTGTTGGCGTAAATGCTCGCGATCGTCTCGCACGCGGCATCCGAATAATGCGCGCCGCCACGCTTTGTCAGCTGCTCCGGCTTATAGTTCAAATTTGGATCTTTGTACAGTTCGAACAGCTCTTCCTCGGTTTTCTTCACCTGCTGTCCGCGCGTTCCGATCGTGTTGTATTCCTCGATGCCATGCGCCAGCATTTCCTCCTGCCGGTAGTAGTAGCGATGGTATCCGCAAGGGATCATGCCCATTTCAACGAGCTGTTCCTTGAAAAACGGCATGTCGTGAATGTTGGCCGGAATGCCCGCATCGACATCGTCCTTGTACATCGCTTCGATAATGTCCTGCGTCACCTCGTCGCCGTTTTCATCCCACACCCGGTGCCAGTGGAAGTGGTTGAGGCCGGCGAATTTGTACGTTAAATCGTCCAGCTCCTTGCCAATCGTGGCCGGCTCTTTCAGCATCGCGCCAACCGGCACGTTGCACAAGCCGATGACTTTGTCCCAATGCCCGTATTTCATGACGGCCTCCGTCACCATGCCGCTCGGGTTGGTGAAGTTGATGAGCCACGCGTTCGGGCAAAGCTCTTTCATGTCCTCCACGATGTTCAAAATGACCGGAATCGTGCGGAACGCCTTGAAGATGCCGCCCGCGCCGTTCGTCTCCTGGCCAAGCATGCCGTACGAAAACGGAATGCGTTCGTCCTTGATGCGCGCGTTCAGCAACCCGACCCGAAACTGCGTCGTCACGAAGTCCGCGTCCTTGAGCGCCTCGCGGCGGTCCAGCGTCAAATGCACTTTCACGTCATGGCCCGAAGCGTCCCACATTCTTTGCGCCATCGTTCCGACGATTTCCAGCTTTTCTTTTCCGTCCTCGATGTCAACCAGCCAGATTTCGCGGATCGGAAGCTCGTCGTACCGATTGATAAAGCCCTCCATCAGCTCTGGCGTGTAGCTGCTGCCGCCGCCAATCGTTACGATTTTCACCCCTTGTTTTTCACTCATTGTCAAATCCTCCTCTTTGGTTCCATTATAGCAAACAAAAAAAAGAAAAGATGAAAGCGCTTCACTTTGAAACGGCGTTTCTTCTTTTCCTTTTGTTTTGGGGTTTATTTTGCAGCCGGCGTTTCGACCATGGAAGCCTGGATCGACGCAAGATCGGTGGCGCCGCACATTTGCATCGTGTCTGCCAGCTCGCTTCCCAGTTTTTCCACAAGCGTTTGCGCGCCTTGGGCGCCCGCGCCATACACCGCGTTCACAAACGGTCTGGCAACGAGGACGCCGTCGGCCCCTAACGCAAGCGCCTTGAACACGTCCACACCCGTACGGATGCCGCCATCGACAAAAATTTTCATTTTTCCTTGCACGGCTTGCGCGATCTTCGGCAGCACGCTGGCCGTCGAAGGCGTTCCATCCTGCACCCGGCCGCCATGATTGGACACGACGATCGCGTCCGCTCCGGCTTCAAGCGCTTTTCGCGCGCCTTCCACGCTCATGATGCCCTTGATAATGAAAGGCACCGGACACATGGCGCGGATGGCTTTCAGCTCCTCGACGCCCTTGCGGCCCGCCGGCGGATTGAAGGCCTTTAAAAACGGCAGGCCGGCCGCGTCCACATCCATGGCGACGGCGAACGCCCCGCTCTGTTTGGCCAGCTCCATCTTCGCTTTCACAATGTCCAGCGGCCACGGCTTGATCGTTGGCACACCGATTCCGTCCTGCGCTTGAATGGTGGCTGTCGCCGCCTCCATGATCCGGTCGTCCATTCCATCGCCTGTGAACGCCGCGATGCCCGCCTTTCGCGCGCCTTCCACAAGCGCGTCGTTGTATGTGGCGTCGGTATACAAATCGCTGTAGTGCATGTCAACCGCGCCAACCGGTCCGGCAAAAATCGGATATTTGAACGTTTTTCCAAACAGCTCGAACGTCGTGGACACCGCGTTCGTATCCTGGATGGTGTCCACGTTCACGAACACGTCCTGCCAGCCTTCATAGTTGCGGATCGCGACCGTTCCCGTGCCTTTGGCGCCGGGACCTGGAATGTGGTTTGTGCACGCCCGTCCGTTGCATACGGGGCATGATTTGCACCAGGTTCCCATGCGGCCACGGCTTTGTTCCAATACTTCCTGCATATTCATCGTCTTCACCTCGTCGGAATGATTATAACACAATTTCCCATTCTTTCTTTTTGTGTTATCGTTAAGAAAAAGGAGAGAGATATGAAAGATGTGACTTTAGGAACGACGGGCATCACCGTCGTTCAAAACGGCTTTGGCGCCTTGCCGATCCAGAGAATCTCGAAAGAGGCGGCCGTCCGGCTGCTTCGGCAGGCGTACGCGGGCGGGATGCGCTTTTTCGATACAGCCCGGGCGTATTCGGACAGCGAGGAAAAAATCGGCGCCGCGTTCGCGGATTTGGATCGCTCGACCTATGTGCTGGCGACCAAGACGATGGCGAAGACCCCGGACGAGTTTTGGGATCAGCTTGAAACATCTTTGCGGCTGCTGCAGACCGATTATATCGACATTTACCAGTTTCATTGCGCCAGTCAAATGTACAAGCCTGGCGATGGCAGCGGCATGTACGAGGCGATGCTGGAAGCCAAACGGCTTGGCAAGATCCGCCACATTGGCATCACGGCGCATAAGCTGGGCGTCGCGCAGGAAGCCATCGAATCCGGCTTGTATGAAACGCTCCAGTTTCCAATGAGCTACTTGTCTTCCGAAAAAGAGCAGGCGCTCATCGCGGCGTGCCGGGATCGGGAAATGGGCTTTATCGCCATGAAAGGACTGGCCGGCGGACTCATCAACCAGTCCGTTCCGGCGATGGCGTTCATGCAGCAGTTCGACAATGTCGTTCCGATTTGGGGCGTCCAAAAAGAAAGCGAGCTACAAGAGTGGCTGGCGTTCATGGACGACACGCCAATCATGACCGGGCAAACCGCCGCCTTTATCGCCAAAGAAAGAGCGGAAATGGCGGGCAGCTTTTGCCGCGGATGCGGGTACTGCATGCCGTGTCCGGTGGGGATCGAGATCAACCAGTGCGCCCGCATGTCGCTTATGGTCCGGCGCGCGCCAAGCGAAAGCTGGCTCGACAGCCACTGGCAGCAGGAGATGGCGAAAATCAAAAACTGCCTCCACTGCAACCAGTGCGCGTCCAAATGCCCGTACGAGCTCGACACTCCGCGCTTGCTGGAGGAAAACCTGAAAGACTACGAGGCGATTCTCGCCGGCGAAGTGCAAGTTTAAAAAAAAACGGCCGCGTGTCCATCCATGCGGTCGTTTTTTCGTTTATCCGTTCGCGCTGGAAAGCACGTCGGCCAGAGTCGCGTCGGAAACAAAGTTGCTGTAGTTGTACACCACGAGCACATCGGTAATCAAGTCCGATTTCATGACCCGGTCGATGTCGTCGTAGTAATAGCGCGGGTCGATGATCGTGATGGTTCGATATTGCGGAATGAGAAACTGAAGCAGCGAGTTGGCGTACGAGTCTTTGAAAAGCACGAGCCGGCGGTCGCTGTCGTTGTCGCATTCGATTTTCACCATGCCCTGGTTGGGACCGAGAAACACTTCGTATTTGTTTTTGGCGTCCATGGCATCCGCGTCGTACATCGTCCGGCTTTTGTGGTCCCCGCCATACGTCACGACGTATTCGGGAATGTTTTCGGGCACATACAAGTCGATGTCGTCTTTTAAAAACGGACTGCCGGTTTTGGAAGCCAGCGTGCCTTGAAAATCTTTCGTCAGCGGGTAGACGGTCGCTTTGGCCGGTGTCCAGCCTTGACTTTGGGCCAAGGCTTCAAAAGCCAGCGAGGCACCAAGGCTTGTCCAGTGATGGTCGGTCTTGTAGTAGAGGCGCTCTTGTTTATGGTCGTTGAAGATCGGGCGAACGTCGATGTTGGTGATTCCTTCCCCGCTTTTGGCGAAAATATCATCCAGCGCCTCGGCTGGCGTGTCGACAAAAGGAGGCAGCTTGTCTTTTTCTACGCTCGCGGCAGTTGGCACGACCATGAGCATCGTGTTGAGCGGATACGTCTGCCGAAATGCGCTGAGAGCGTCCATGTTTCTGTCGACGATCGACGCGTCGTACGGCATGCTTTCCTGGATCAGTGTCCCTTTGCCTAAATAGACGTTGTCGATTTCCCGAACGCCTTCCAGCTTCTTGAGGAGGTAGTTGGCGTTGATTGCCAAATCCCGGCCAACGAACTGGTCGGAAAAATACAAATCCAGATCGTCAAGAAAGCTCGGTGTCCACGCTGGAAATTTGGCGAGCGGGCGGTTTTCGAGCGCGCTGGTTTCCCGGTCCGGCCAAAACACGTTGACGAGCAGGCCCAGGCAAAGGAGCGGCAGCACGATCATGACGTAGCGCTTGCCAAGAGCGGCTTTGAATGGCGTTGATTTCATTGTAGACTCCTTTCCTTAAAACGCGAAATACAAAAACGAATTGGATGTCGATCCAATGATGAAAACGACACAGACGGCAAAGGCAAACAAATACAGGGCGAGCCATGTCGTTTCGCCATACCGCTTTGTGATCGTTTCCGCTTCCACACGCTCAAAAAGCCGGGTGCTGAACGCGAAGGAGGCGAGCAGCAGCAGGCCATAGTTCGACAGCGCGAAGAGCGCGGTTTGAGAGGCGCTTGCGCCGATACCGATGCCGACAAGCCGGCCCAGCTGTCCGAAAGCGGCGCCAAGATTTGGACTGGAAAAGAACACCCATCCAATGTTGGCGACAAGAAAGATCACGAGGACGCGCAGCCAGTCGGGCAGCTTTTCAAAAGGCTTCTGGAGCGCGAAATGCTCGAGCAGCAGCAGACCGCCATAATACAATCCCCAAACGACGTAGGTTAGGCTGGGGCCGTGCCAAATTCCGGTAAGGAGCCAGACGATCAGGATATTGCGGATGTAGTTCCGTTTCCCGGCGCGGCTTCCGCCAAGAGGAATGTACACGTAGTCGCGAAACCACGTCGACAAGGCGATGTGCCAGCGGCGCCAGAAATCCTTGACGCTTTTGGCGATGTAAGGATGGTCGAAGTTGATCGGGATGTCGAATCCAAACATTTTTCCTAGACCGATGGCCATGTCCGAGTAGCCGGAAAAGTCAAAGTAGAGCTGGAACGTGTAAACGAGCGTGAGCAGCCAGGCGCCAAGCCACGAATCGTCTGCGCGCAGCAGCGTGTAGGCCACGGCGAGCTGGTCGGCGAACACGACTTTTTTGACGAGTCCGCGGGTAAACAGGAGCAGTCCTTCCCCGGTTTTTTTGTGCGTGCATACGCGGCGTGACAGCTGGTTTTCCATCTGATGGTACTCGCTGATAGGTCCCATGTTGACTTTTCCGAAAAAAGCGAGATACAACCCGAACGCGACCGGATCGGTTTGCAGGGGCGCTTTTTTCATGTAGATGTCCGCGAGGTACGAGATCGCGGAAAACGTGTAAAACGAGATGCCGATCGGGAATCCGATTTTCAAATCGGAAAACCAATACGGGATGTACTTGTAAAAGCAAAGCACGGCGATTTCGACCGCGACGGAAGCGATGAATACCGGTTTGCGGTTTTGCGGGTCCGCTTCCATTTCCAGGGCGGATACATACGTCCAGGTTCCCATTATGAGCAAAACGCCAAGATCTTTCCAGGAGCCGAACGCGTAAAAAAGCAGCGAGGCAGCCAGAAGCGCGATATTTTTGGCTTTTGGATTTTTAAGGCGCTGGACGAGCAGCCAGGTGACAGGCAGGAAGCCAAATAAAAAGAGAACGTTGTTAAAGACCATGGGACTACCTCAAACTTTCCTTGAACTGTTTGTCGATGGCGCGGGCTTGCGGGCCGACGACGTAGAGCGCGTAGTTGGCTTCGATGTCCACGCGCCCTTCCTTGACGAGTTGTTCCTGTTCGGGCGCGTAGCCCTGGTAAATCTTTTTCTGGCTTTCCATGCGTTTGTTGACGGCTTCCTCAAAGGGAGCGGCTTGTGTGTCGTCCCGAAAGCGGACGATGACGAGCTCGGAGGCGTTCATCGCGTCCTCCGTGCGGTAAAAAGCGATGTTTTCATAGCTTGCCGGTTCCAGTCCGAGATAGCGTTTGATGGCTTGATTGTCCCGTTGCGGGTACACGTTTTGGTCGATGTCCTGCATCGTCTGGCTGACGACTTGCTCGAAGGGCGCGTCGGAGTTTTTCGGCTTGAAAAAATGGGGCGCGACCATAAGGAAGAGCAAGACGAGCAGAACGGCTTTGCAGGCGCGAATCACTTTGATGTTCATGGGCGGTCCTCCTGCGCGCTGTACATGCGTTCGGCCAGCAGCGGATACAAGCTTTCGGAGAAGTGCTCTCCGTCTGGTTCGTAGTATTCGTCGTGAACCAGATCGGTGCAGTCAAGATAAGTCCATCCGTTTTGCTCGCACGCTTTTTTGAGCGCCTCGTTGTAGATGGCGACTTGCTCGTTCATGGCGTCGTCGTTTTGAACAGGCAGGATGCTGAGCGCGATGATTTTGGATTGCGGACAAACTTCTGCGACTTTTTTGAGTTCGTCGGTGACGATTTTTTCATAGCCGCCTTCCAGTCCATTGAGGTTGGAGTGGATGTCGTTGAGTCCGTAAAACGTGTAAATCACGCGTGGCTGCAACGACTGCAAGGTGGACAGGTAGTTGTCGATATTCGTGATTTTCACGCCGATGTCGGCCATGACGCGGCTTGGATCCAAACTGTTTTGGAAGCGGACGGCGCGTGAGTCGCCCAGGATCGCGTAAGAGTCGAATAGGTCGTAAATACTCATTTGTTCATTAGCGCTGGCGGCGGTCAGTTCGGCGGAACGACGATTGGCGAGCGTTCCGGCGAGTTCGTCGGTTGATTTTTGATCCTGTTCTTTGATGTAGTTCTCTCCTTCCAGAACAGGCTTGGGCCAGAGCGCGATGGCAATCGCCACGATTCCCACGACCACGGGCACCGCGTAGTACCAGTGGATTTTTCCCCTTATTTTTTTGTTTTTCATGCCTTCTATTGTACTCTGTTTCCTGAAAAATGGGTATAGAAAAAAACTCTCCGTGCAGAGAGTTTTCGGGATTTTTATTGTGGTTTCACGTTGGCGCGGACACTGATTAAATAATCGTCCGCGGCCTGCTGGCACTGTTCGAAGATTTTATTGATTTGCAGCGCGGCTTCGGCGATGTTGCCGGTATTTTGACATAAAAGCCGGCGGTCTTCCAGTTTCGCGTTGGCTTCTTCGAGCTCTTTTTTCAGGCGTTCCACTTCTTTGCTTTGCTCGACAAACAGTTCGAGAAGGTCGAGCCGGGATAGTTTTCTGAGTTCCTTTTCGGTCATAAGTCCTCCTTGGCTTTATTCTTCGGTTTCCGCGGATGGCGTGTCCGCTTCCTCATCTTCGTCGGCTCTCTCAAAGTACGTGTATTCTTTGTCCTGCATGCACACCCAGTCCCCGTCGACGATTTTGCCCCAGACGCTTTCCTCGTCGCCGTCTTTGAGCTCGGAGATCACGACGGTTTGATTTTCCTGGATCGTTCCGGTGCGTTCGGCATCGAGATTTGGCTCCTTGCGGATTTTCATCGTGTATTTCGCGATAAACTCGGTTGGAATTTCCTCGCCCTCCTCCATAGTTTCTTCGTCGGTTTGCGCGGCTTCTTCTTTTTTCTTGGACGATGGCGCGGCGACGATTTTTTTCATGCCTTCCTCGCGGTGGAGCCAAGCGCCGTTTTCGAGCTGGAACCACTCGTTTCCGGATAAATCCTGATAGATGGCTTCGTAAGGCACGCGTTGATCGCCTTCGAGCTGGCCGGCTTCGGGCGCGGAAAGCGATGGGTCTTCGTAGGTCGTGGCGGGTTGCTCGAGCTCGAGTTCGCCGCCATCACTTTCCACTTCGCGCAACACGTTTTCGCTGGCGTAGTTTTTCTCGTGGTCGCGCAGCAGGATCCAGCCGTTTTTCAACTGGCCCCAGAGCGCTTCGGTTTCGTCGACGTAGGCGGTGTTTTCACACCAGACGATGTCGTCTTTTTTCACTTTCCCAATGACTTGGCTGTCCATAGGTTCGAGAACAATGTCCGCGTCTTCGTTGACGATATATTCGGACGATTGATTGAGTAGCCGGTAATCGTACGTTTCCTGCGGGGCGATGGTTTGCAGTGTGTCCATCACTTTAAAATTGGCGAACGCGACGGCGCCGACGATGATGCCGACAAGAACGACGGCGACAAGAGCGAAACCGATGATGGTTTCCTTTTTCTTATACCATGGCGCCGGTCCGAGGTTCATCTTTTTTGGATCCACGGGTGGCGGCGTCACTTTCTTATTTTCTTCTGACATAGTTTTTCCCTTCTCTTATATTTTTATCTTAGTTTAGTATACCGATTGGGCGAAGGTTTTTCAATGGGGGATGGAGGATCCGGCCAACTCTAGTTTTCTGGAAAAACTCTTTTTATGAATTGATATGCGATAGCATTAATGCTATCATTTGGATGGAAAAAGAAGTTTTAAGATAAAATTAAATTTAAGTTTACCTTATTTATGGAGGGAAAAGTTATAAAAATGTATACAATAGAGTTTTATGAAAATGAAAACGGAGAAAGCCAAGTTTGGAATTTTCTTGAAAAGCTAAGAAAAAATGCCAAATCAAATAAGAATGAACGGGTACAATATAAACAAATTTCTTTTTATATAGAACTTCTTCAAAAAAATGGCACCCATTTGAGCGAGAATATCACAAAATATTTAGAAGATGGGATTTGGGAACTCCGCCCCGGGAATAACAGGGTTTTTTATTTTTTCTTTCAAAACAATACATACGTATTACTTCATCAGTTTCGAAAAAAATCTCAAAAAACTCCCAAACGTGAAATCGCAAAGGCAAAACGCGAAAGAGATGACTATTTGCATAGAAAGGATAATGAAAATCTATGAAAACGTGGAATGATTATAAAGAACATGTATATAAAGTTGATTCAGAAATCGCAAAAGATATGAAAGAAGTAGAAGAATTGGCCGCCATTATTTCGACAATTATTGAACAAAGAAATAGACTAGGATTATCACAAAGAGATTTAGCAGCTCTTTGCAAGCTACCTCAATCTTCTATTGCGAGAATTGAATCATGCCAAACCATGCCAAATTTAAGAACCCTCTTAAATATCCTTCAGCACCTTGGCTTATCTCTGACCGTTTCAAAATCAAGACAGGTTTTTTAAATCATGATTGTTAGTAAATATTATACGACGATAAGCCCACACAATGCGCTGAAACAAGTCCAGTAAAAACGGTGGAGAAGACCATCAGTTTAAATAAATAAAACCCTCCGGTCATAAGATTCATAATAAGCTTTTGCATGCTTATTCGATCTTATACCTCGGAGGGTTTTATTCTAAAAAATCAATGTGTTATTTTTGCAGTTCCTTTTTCGCACAATCCAGCGCCTGGGCGATTACCGCGTCCATGTCGTAGTACTTGTATTCCGCCAGACGACCACCAAACACAACGTTTTTTTCCTGTTCTGCCAGCGCTTTATATTGTTCATACAGCCTGGAGTTTTTTTCATCATTGACTGGATAGTATGGCTCGTCTCCCAGTTTCCATTCAGAAGAATACTCTTTTGAAATAATCGTGGTCGGAATATCGTTTCCTTCCTCATCCTTTCCAAATTCAAACCATTTATGCTCGATGATTCGGGTATACGGCGTTTCGCGGTCTGTATAGTTCACGGCCGCGTTGCCCTGGAAGTTATCCGTATTCAAATGCTCCACCTCGAAGCGTACGGAACGGTATTCGAGCGGTTCCAACGCGTAGTGGAAATACGCATCAATCGGTCCTGTATACACGACTTTATCCGCCAAGGCGTCCAGTTCTTCTTTTTGTTTTAAATAGTCTGTATTTAACCGCACTTCGATGCCTTCCAGTATGTTTTCCACCATCTTTGTATAACCACCCATGGGAATGCCCTGATACAGCGCGTTGAAATAGTTGTTGTCGAACGTAAAACGAACAGGCAGCCGTTTGATAATAAACGCCGGCAAATCTTTGCAGTCGCGACCCCATTGTTTTTCGGTATATCCTTTGATGAGCTTTTCATAAATATCCTTGCCGACTAAAGAAATCGCCTGCTCTTCCAGATTTTTCGGTTCTTTAATTCCCGATTCCTCTTTTTGACGCTCAATCATCGCTTTCGCTTCTTGCGGCGTAATCACGCCCCACATTTTATTGAACGTGTACATGTTGAACGGAAGTGAATACAATTCTCCTTTATAATTCGCGACGGGCGCATTGGTAAAACGATTAAAGGTCGCAAACCGCGTAATATAATCCCATACCGTGCGATTGTTGGTATGGAAAATATGCGCGCCATATTCATGCACATGGATTCCATCCACCGTTTTTGTATATACGTTTCCGGCGATGTGGTTTCGCTTTTCCACCATCAACACTTTTTTTCCTTGTTCTTTTGCCTGTTGCGCGAATACCGCGCCAAACAAACCGGTTCCTACCACTAAATAGTCGTATTGTTTCATATTTGTCTCCTTTATTTTTCAAATTCCCCGTGTATAAAAATATCAATAAATTCCTGTTTTTGATCGTTCAAATCATACAAGATCTCCGACGGATATTCTTTTGGATCCATCCTTCCAAGCTGAAGAAGCTTTTGTGCTTTTTCAACCCCTTCCTCCATATTTTGAGTGTGGAAGAAAAGGCTGTGATTGCTGAAGGCGAGGGCTTTAGGAACTTTATCGGAAAACAAACATGGAAGCCCATTTACTTGCGCCTCTACGCCAACTATTCCATATCCTTCAAAATTGGAAGGAAGCACAAACAAATCCATCGCACTATAATATCGTTCTATATCGAATCTTTTTCCTAAAAATAAAATATAATTTTGTTTATTTTTACTTGCAGTTTGTTCCAATGAATTTCTCAAAGGTCCATCACCAATTATCAATAAATAACTATTTGGAATTTTCTTTCTTAACTCTTTCATAAATTGAAGTAGAAAAAATGGATTTTTAGAATAGGTTAAATTTCCAACGAACCCCAAAACCACAGTCTCTTCAGAAATTCCTAATTGTTCTCTTACTTCTTTTCGATTCATCGAATTATAAAGAAATCGTTTCGACTGTATCGTATTACGTATCAGTCGATATTTTTTTCCTTTTCCAAACAACCAATTTGCCGCTAAATCCGAACACGCAAAACAATAAGTTGTATATTTATTAATAACTGGTCTTCCACAAATATGTGCTACTTTCGAAACGTATCTTTTTAACCGATTCTGGTTATCATTTCCAGCGCTATGACTATGTGTAATCACAACCGGAACGATTTGATGGCAAGCAAGATTTCCAAAACAATCAAATGCCTCCGAGATATTAAAGTAAGCGATGTCGTACTTGTTTTCTTTGGCATATTTTCTAATTTGATCATATCGTTTTTTTGGATGCGGGATTCGATCAATAGGTAAGAATCGTATGTTCGGATTCGCCTTATACTTTTCTTCTAGTTCTTTGTCGATTGCGCTGCTTAACAAATCAATCTGAACAGCTTCCGTTTTCAGGATATCCACAAGATTGTAAATATAATTATCCAAGCCACTTCCTTTTGTATTGGAAATATAGCCAATCAAAATTCTTTTCATTCTTTCTCCTTTACACAAAGAAAGAGAGAATTATTCTTCTCTCTTCTTTCTCCTTTAATAGCCGTAAGTGGAATCCACCGCGTTTGGATCATAGTAGACTGGGTCTTCCACGTAAGTTTGATCCTCGCCATAATATACATCTCCTTGCGATGTCGATTCTTCTACATACGTTTGATCTTCCACCACTGGCGTCTCTTCCTGTGGCTGCTCAGCTGGTTGTTCTTGTGCTGGCGCCGATTCTGTCACCGGTTGTCCTTCCAAAACTTCCTGAATTTGCTGACGGGCCATTTGTACAGATTCCTCGTTTGGAATCGTTACGTAGGCACGGTCACCTAACTCGGCGCAGAACTCTGTGCTTCCCGTACCATCTAGCGTCGTTGTGATAAAGTTCCAGTTTCCACCATTGTCAATTTGATTATGGATGAGCTTCTGGATTTCCTCGTCACTTAAGTCGGTTTCCAACGCACCACCTAATGCGTCCATCAAACGGGAGTAGTTGACAATGACAGCCGGAGACAACGCTTTTTGCGCAATCGCCATCAATACGGTCTGCTGATTTTTTACTCGCTGGAAATCCCCTTCGGTATAGGCGTACCGCTCCCGGGCAAACGCCAAGGCGCCTTCGCCATCCAAATGGTTTTCCCCTTCATGGACACCATAAGCCGGATTCGTCCAGAACGATTCCACAGCGTATCCTTCCGGAACAAACACGTCGATACCGCCTAACGCGTCAACGAGGTTGACAACGCTATTGAAGTTTACCCGCAATGTGTAGTTGATTTCAATGCCCAGGAAATTCTCAATCGTCTTTTTAGTCGTCTCCACGCCATGCAATCCTGTATGTGTCAATTTATCCAGTTGCCCTTGCGCGCATCCATATCCTTCATCGCATTGGGTTGTCACATAGAAGTCACGCGGAATACTGGTCAAAAGAACCGTATGTGTCTGCGGATTGACCGTGGCCACCATGTTTACATCACTGCGTCCGGCTTCCGCGAAACCATTCCGGGAATCGCTTCCACTAATCAACACCGTAAATGGCTGCTGAGTAATATCGTTTACCTTTTTCGCGCTTCCTTGTACCGCATCCGTATAATACACGGTTTCATACACAACTTTCGTGTCATTGTCGAAATTTGCGTACTGCTCGTTTTCCGCCACACTTCCACGTCTTGCTTCATTCAAAATAATTGCGTCTACAGAATGATCATAGAGCGCCGCCACTTCCGCATTCAATCCATCAAATCCCGTTTGCGTAATGGTGACATTTTCATTGGCAATCGCATCCAGACACTTATCGGTTCCTACACGATCCAATGTATTCAATACGCCAACTTTTTTATCCCGAAGGCCCTTCAAATTTTCGATTTGGCTATCTTTTAAAGCCACAACCGAGATCTTGTTTGCAACCTTCCCTTCTGGTGTTGTAATGTTCGAAAGCATGCTGCTTGTTTTGTAGATATTAAACCCGCCAAACGCGATGATTGCACAAATCAAAACCATTAAAATACTGGTAATGGATCTGGATACCACGGATTTCGCCATAAAAACAACAAGCAACGCCATAATCAAAACAATGAGTATGATGGCTGCAATAATTGGAAGCAAAATCTGTGTAGGCAATACACCCAGCTTCACCAACTGGTAAACAAAAAATCCAGTTGCTAATACAGTCAATATAGTCAAGATAATTGAAAATATTCGATATCCTTTATTCATGGTGTACCTCTCTTATGTCGTGTCTATTTAACCATATTTCTTATTTAAAAGCAAAATTCGTTTTATGAACGTCTCACTTTTTCGCGAAGTTTTATAACCGGATAAAACAATTTGGGCTGCAACCGGATGAAGCGTACCATCGTACCCTGGCTGTCTTTGTAGATTTGTGCGTCTTTTCCTTTTAACTCCTGATTAAATCGGTCAATTTCTTTTGTGACATTCCAGTCGAACGGAAAACTAAAGTAGATTTGGTATTGCATTTCAATTAACGCCAAAACTCTTTTCTTCATATATTCCTGTTTTTCTTTCGTCAATAAAGGCGCGTATCGCAAATAATAATCTACCATATGCATCGCAACATCATAGTGATGCTGAACATTTTTCTGCATATTTTTAACATTCATGCTTTGTTGTTCGGTAAACATGCGATAAAGATACATCGGATATTCTAACAGCTCAATCGTTTGGACAAACGGAATCGGCATCAGCACATATTCGGCATCCACATAAAATCTGTGTTCATCAATTTCAATATGATGTTTTTTCAAAATAGATGTTTTATATGTCATCGCATGCATCTGGATCGAAAACTGATTTGAAACCTCATCAAAAGCATATACATGCTCAAACAAAAGATTTGTTGTAGCCTGTCCAATTTCTTTTCTCTCTTTGGTTTGGTCATTGACTTCAAAAAAAGGATTATACACAATATCCGCATTCGTTTTCTTTAAATCTGCAAGAAATCGTGGAAGGTTCTCGGTAATCAGCCAGTCGTCACCATCGACCACTTTAAAATACCGCCCTGTCGCTTCTCGCATACCCGTATTGATCGTGGAGCCATGTCCCCCGTTTTCCTTGTCGATTGCCCGCACTGTATTTGGATAATTTTTCTCGTATTCGTGCGCGATTTCAGAAGTCGAATCTTTCGAACCATCGTTTACGATTAAAATTTCCAAATCATTTAAAATCGAAGGCTCCAACAAAGAATCGACCGTTTCTTTCAATGTCTTTTCCACATTGTAAGAAGGAATCGTGATCGTCAATGTTTTTTCCATTTTTTAACCTCCTTTTTCACTTTATCTCCCAGTTGGATCTTCCAGATTTGATTGTGGTCGATCCATTTATAAAATTTTTTCTCCTTTGGTGTAAACAAAGAAAAATACGGATTGGAATGGAAATCCGGAAAGTTTTCCACTGTATACTCTTTAAACTTTTGAATCATCGCCTTGCTGTGCGGAATCCGCGCCACCCGGTTGATTCCAAACACATAGACATGAGCAATGCACAAAAATTCCAACTCTTTTTCATATGTTTTGTAAAGATGATTCGCTTTAAAATAATGAATCAAATCATCCATGGCTTGTAAAGATTCGGCTTGCCTTGATAATGTTGTAGAGTTCATGATCGAACTTGCTCTTTGCAAATAAAGATAAAATGGTTCATGAAGAAATCCAACTCGCTTTGCCTGCGCGATCAACTTTGGCGTCGTCCGCAAATCCTCATACCATACGCGATCCGGAAATCGTAAATTTGTATGTTCAAACAACTCTCTTTTATACATCTTATTCCATGCCGCCGGATCCATGAGCAACACTTCTTTTTGATGAAGCGGATCGTAAACTATATGCTCTAAAAAAGGTAAATGATACCTTTCAATACACTCTCCTTTTTCATTCACTCGTTCATATTCACAAACCACAATGTCCAGAGCATTCGCCTCCATGGCTTTTACCATTTTTTTCACCATGTTATTTCTAACATAGTCATCGCTGTCGATAAATAAAACATAGTCTCCTTTGGCATATTCAAGTCCTGTATTTCTTGCTCCTCCCAGACCTTTATTTTTCTGGACGATATATCGGATTCGCGAATCCTGTTTTGCGTATTGTTGAGCAATCTCCCCACTTTGATCTGTTGAGCCATCATTGACCAATATGATTTCTAAATTTTTATATGTCTGGCCAATCAAGGAGTCAATGCATTTTGACAAGTATTTTTCCACATTGTATATTGGTACAACGATTGAAACCAATTCATTCATAGATGTTCTCCTATCGTGTTTGTTTTGCCTTCGCGAAAAGCGTTGGCAGTTTCTCTTTCACAAAACCAGCAGACTTTCCGGCCGCGATACTCCATCCTATATTCCGTGATATAAGAGGGCTATAAATCCATTTCTTTTTGCCTTCAAATTGCATGTATGGATGCAACGTACTAAACAATTCTGATTCATATACACTTTTCAGCCATTTTTTTATATCCATTCCTTCATAACGGGCAATCGCCGATAACAAATACCGACAATAGATCGGGGCCATCGTTTCTTTACAGCGTGGTAGAAGTTCTGGCATATGGCGTTCATATTCTTCAATAAAAAGAGTGATCCGGGTCGTATGAAGCTCGAAATAATCCGCCAATTTTTGATGTGTCAAACTCGCGTTGGGACGAATGGCATAATGATACGGAGCAATCGACAACGTTTGCATCGACTTTAAATAGGGAAGAAGTTCCAAATTGAACTGAATATCTTCAATCATCTTTACTTTTTTAAAGGCTACCCCATTTTTTCGTAAAAGCTTTGTTCGATAGCATTTATTCCACGGATATCCAAATAAAGTCTTCGCTTCCAGAAAAAGCGCTTCCTCATAAATAGATTCTTGGGAATCATACACTTTGCTTTTTTCCGGAATGATCACCTTCTCGTATTCAATCTTCCCATTTTGGTTCATATATTCTTCTTTAGCGCCTACGATCACTAAATCTGGATGGTACTTTTCAATCGCTTGATCATATATTTCAAGCAAGTTTAAATCAATCGAATCATCTGGATCAATAAATAAGATATATTCGCCATAAGCGGACTGTAATCCTAAATTTCTAGCTGTACTTACTCCCTGATTTTTTGAACAATCAATAATTTTAACTTTTTCCTCTTTTTCAAATTTTCTACATATTTCCAAAGAAGAATCGGTCGATGCATCATTTACGAGAATAAGCTCAAAATCCAAATATGTTTGATTTAATATACATAAAATAGATTTTTCAAGATAAGGCGCCACATTATAAATAGGCATCACAACGGAAAACTGCACTTTAGATTTTTGCATATACCCGACCTTTCTTTAGCTTATCATTTAAATCTTTCAATCCCAAAATCAAGAAAGGATTGAAGAGCGGGTTAAAAAAGAATGGCTCAATCATACCCAGAATAATTAAAAAAGAAAAAGCCAATACTTTGCGAATCTGATTTCTTTTACACAAATTCCAAATTCCTAAACTACATACTGTCATATAAAAAATTAAGTTGAATATTCCTGTTTCTAAGAAAATCCGAATATATGAATTGTCAATATAGTTATATGTTCCATTTATTTGTGTAAATGAATAGCCAATCCATTGAATGGGTTGTCCAAAAATAGTAAATCCATACCTCATCAAACCGGTATGCCCTAAAGCGAGTCGATCGCTTAATAAGGAATTTATAGTACGCCAGATTTCATTGTTTGGATCATAAAATAAAAAGCCTAAAAACGAAATAATCAAAAAAAGAATTGGCAAACAAGTGAATATCATTTGAATTGACTTTTTTTGACAAGAAAGAAAGTGCGTCTTTTGTTGAAATACGACTAAAAGCAAAAACAAAATACTCATTATGAATATAAATCTAGCATCTGTAAATAAGTAAATCACCACAATAGATACAAGAAAAAGATAGACTTCATTTTTCTTCCACTTATACTTTCGCACACATTCATAAAGAATGAGAATGTGTAACAATAAAACGGCCGCTGTCGTCGTCCAATCAAATCCTAGCCCAAATCGCATCCGATCTTTATCGTATAAAATATTTTCAATGACTCCAAACGCTGTCAATGTGATCACAAGCAACAAAATAAAAGACTGTACGTTATAATACTTCTTCAAAATAAAATCAAACGGAAACACGGAAAGCGCCGTTAGTAAAAAAAACATTTTTATCGGCTCTGCATCTTTTGAAAAAAAAGTAACCAAACCAGATAACAGAAAAAAGCCACCACACAATTTCCAATCCAGGTTTTTCTTCCATATATTGTAAAGGATGCTAATCAAAAAAATGATAAATGCAGCTTTTCGAATGAGATCTAACCCGATTACTGCTACATCATTCCATACCGATTGAGATTGCTTAAACAATAAGCAATAAGAAAGCAAAGCGACCGCTAAATAAGCAGACCCGGCAATGGATAAAATCCTTTGGGAATATCTTCCATACAAATCAACGACTCCTACCCATTTCTCTTTCATATTACCCTCCTCTCTTTGGCAAATATTTTCCAATCACAGACATTACGATTTCTTCTTTATTGAAAATCAAGCCAATTCCATAAACCCCAAAGAACGCGATGCCAGCGACAAGCAACCGCCAGAATACGCCCTGGATCGGCGAACACCAAACTCCCACAAGAACGAGAAGCGCTGGTGCAAAACTGCAAATCAAACTCCGCCATTCCAAATGCTGAACGATTTCTTTCACCATGTCCCGCAAGTAAAAAAGTTGAACAATGAAAACGACACATTCCGCCATCAACGTTCCAAAAGCCGCTCCTGCCGCTCCAAATACCGGAATCAGGCACATGTTTAATACAAAGTCCACGATGGCTCCGTAAACGACACTTCGTAATACCAAACTTTCTCTTCCAGTTGGAACAAGAACCTGGATTCCCGTGATGTTGGAAAGCCCAATCAATAAAATGGTTGGAGTAATGACCATCACGGCTGGAATGGCTTCTAAAAAGCTTTCTCCCGACAACAATAAAATCGTATCTTTCGCAAAAACCATTAAATACACGCAACACGGGATTGCTAAAAGCAGCACAAACGAAAAGGCCTTTGACACAAGCGCGTGAAATTCCTGGATCTTATTTTGTTCAAAATAATACGAGATCCGCGGCAACAGAACCGTTCCTAACGAGGTGACCAGCGACACCATGATCGTCTTGATTTTAACGGCCGCGTTGTACAAGCCCACATCATAATTGGATCGCATCAGTCCAAGCATCACCACGTCGAGATTCGTATATACCGTTGTCGCCACCGTCATGGCGAAAAACGTAAACATTGGTCGAATATGCCGTTTGAAATCATAATTTCCCACAGGACGTAAATCCACGAGTTTCCGAAGTCGAATAAAGTTAAATATACTCGATCCAAACCCGCCAATGACGGTAATCAACGCGTAGGCGATATAATCGTTGGCTTGATGAACAAAAGTAAACATGAGGATGAGCGCCACGACCTTAAACAACAAGGACATCATGGTAATGTAGGAATATTGCTCCAGCGCCTGATAAAGCCAGTTGACGCCAATCACATTCAATACAATGGCCAATGCGCTGACAAAGTAGAGTGTTTTCATCACCGAAAAGCTCGGCACGCATAAAATGGTGATAAAGAACGCGATATAGGCAAGCACCATCATCCCTATATTCATGATCATCAATTCCTGTACCGTCCGCGAGAGTTCGATTCGATCATCCCGTACACGGGCGCATACGCGCACTCCATAGGTTGGGACACCCAGCATCGCCACCATCGTAAAGTACGACACCACCGATGTTCCCATCGTAACATTTCCGGTTCCCGTTGGTCCTAACACTCTTGAAACATACGGAAATGTAATGAGCGGAAACAAAATCGAAGAGGCGGTGAGCAGGAAATTCATAATAAAATTCAGTTTTATCGAATGCACTTTCATATCAATTCTTCTCCAAAATAAAAAGCAGGACAAAAGGGCCTGCCTTAAAAACTTCCCTCATACTTTTTTCCAAAAAACTTTGCTTTAATAAAGGATGTGCCCTTTTTCCACCAGTTAACCGGCTCCATATGCATTACAGGAACTTCCACGTAATCTATGTGGTTGTGGTCGATCCAGACATCAAGAAGCAATTCACTGATTCGTCCGAACAAGCGGGCTTGAAAATCATCATAATCGCTCACGGTCACTTTCTGGTTTAACCGATCCAGCACATCAAAAATAAACGAACAATACGAGTCGAGTTTTTCTTTTTTCATAATACACATATTGAACATATGCGCGCTTCGCTTCTTCATCACTTTATCCCATAAAGGAACGTATTCCGGATAGTTTTCCACAAGAATTTGTCGGGTCGCAATCAGTTCCCTCTCATAATGCGTATGTGCGTAATGAGAATAAATCGTTTCAATGTAATAATGTCTTTTTTTAGGAAGAATCACATCTGTCGATGCCAGCAATGCTTCTGCTTCCGATTTGCTTAATACGCGGTCAAACTTTGAAGAACCAGTATGCTTCCCTTTAAAATGGCGCCGATAATGCGTCAATCCGATATACTCGGCATTTAAATTTTTCCACGCCCAAAACAATCCCGTCAATTCACAAAAATATGGATTTAAAGACGAAATGTTTTCTCCCGTATTGTCTCGCAAGAATCCAATATCCTTTTTTCCAAACGCCCCCACTTGTAATGGAACATACATTGGATCGGTTGGCATTTTATATGGTTTGTGGGTTGCCACAATAATTTCTATATCCATATTTTTCCTTTCTAAAAAATAAAACTTAAATTTCTTCTATCCATAGGCATTATGGCATAAGAATGTCAACGCATGATGGGTTTATGCCCGGAATCCTGAGTTATGCCATAATAAGTTATCCTTATATATCTTCTTCAAACGGATAAACTCTAACAAGCAAAAATAAATGAGCAACTTTTAAAAATAAAAAGCTATAACTCTCCCATTCCAAAAGGAAAGAAAATTATAGCTTTTCATAAAATTTCTATCCTTAACTAAGAGCCTTACATCCCTTAATTTTCATCTACCATCGGAACAATCATAATTTCTTCCAATTCTTCTCTTGGAAGGAATGGTGCCAAATCTTCCAATGGCGGACTTACCAAAGTTCCATCTTCTAGTCGCTTGGTACTGCTTTTTGGCTCCCAAACTTGGCTTGTATCTGTAAAAATCTCACAAAATACAGGTCCATCCTCCTGCAATACCTTATCTACGACTTCTTTCATTTCCTGATTGCTGTGCGCACTGTAATAAGGATACCCGAAAGCCTTCGCAATCTTTTCGAAATCCGGGAACGACAAATCCGAAGATTCCGGTCCAATCCCAACTTTTGTATGTTGTCCAAATAAATTGGTTTGTGTAATCCGAATGGAATGATACCCATTGTTATTGATTAAGAAAATTTTAATTGGCAGTCGATTTGTCAAAATTGTTTGAAGCTCCTGTAAGTTCATCATAATACTTCCATCGCCTTCCAAACAAATCGTATCCCGTACACCTCCACCAATACACGTACCAATCGCTGCCGGCAATCCATATCCCATGCTGGCGATGGCACTGTTATTGGCCATTCGGCTTCCCTTTTGAATCACATACGTTTGGTTTCCTACCACACAGCACGCACCATTCGAAACCGCTGTTAAGCTATTTTCTGGCAGTTGACTACTTAAATAGTGAACAAACGCATATACATTGGCTGTTGTTCCGTTTTCTTCCCATTGTCTAGGTTGAACAACTGGATATTCTTTTTTCCATTTCTGACACGTTTCCAGCCATTTTTCTTTTCTCGGCAACGGCTGCGTCAAAGATTCGTTCATTTTCAATAAAAAGTCTTTCGCATCCGCCCAAATCGGCATTTCTACATGCAATGTTGGTTTTTTCAATTCGGCCTGATCAATATCGACCATAATTACTTCCGCTTCCCGTGCCCAAGTTTTCCAGTTATATCCAACCTGACGAATTGAAATTCGCGTACCAATGGCTAAAATCAAATCCGCATTTTGTATCGCCCAGTTTCCAGGCCGATCTCCCATGTTTCCAGCCCGTCCACAATACAATTCATTTTCATCTTCAATCAAATCTACTGCGTTCCAATACGTTACAATCGGAATGCCAAGCTTTTCTGCCACTTCTCTAAACTGCTTATACGCCCCGGAAAGTCGAATACCATATCCTGCATGAAAAACCGGTCTTTCCGCTTTTTTAATTTTCTCAATAACTTCATCAATCGTTTCTTGAGAAACCGCTGGCGGCAACAGTGCATCGTCTTCAGTAGGATCATAACCTCTCAATTCATCCGTCTCAATGTACATTCCTTGAAAATTCACCGGAATATCAATCCACACTGGACCAGGACGTCCTGTCGTTGCTAAATGCCACGCCTTTTCCAACGCATATCGAATATCCATCGGATCTTCGATCATCGTCGCATACTTCGTCATCGGCGCAACCGATTTTACAATATCGTATTCCTGATCACCCATAGCCCGTAAAGGGGTTTCTGTAAACTGCAACGCATAGCGAGCCGTCGTATCATATCGAACCTGTCCGCTAATAATCATCATTGGAATCGAATCCAACCATCCTCCAACAACACCTGTCAAGGCATTCGTTCCGCCAGGACCCGTTGTCACGCATACCGCGGCAATTCGGTTATCCAGACGCGCATACGCTTCCGCGGCAATCGCGCAAGCCTGCTCATGATGGTTATATGTTACTTTCAAACCATCCTTATGCCCTAAAGCGTCGTTTAGATGCATTGCACCTCCACCTACGACACTAAAACAATCTGTCACTCCATGATTTACTAAAAAATCCGCTACATAATCTGCTAATCGCATTTTCATAATCTCTCCTCCTTTTTTTGTCTAAATATAATAATTTCAATAACGCCCCATAAACTAGTATATACAATCAACAAGGAAATAATCAATGCATATAAAGCGCCGACCAAACCAAAAGAATCCACTATAAGCGAAATAGATAATGTACACAATACAACACCGATTATATTGATCATCAGCATTAAATGATTCTTTCGAAAAGAAATCATAATAGAGCTTGTCAAGGAAACTAAAGACAAAATAATTGAAGCAATAATTGTTGGTGTTAACAAGTATATATAATCAAGAATTTGCTTACCAAACAAAATGGAAAATACGAAATTTCCCAATACGATTCCCAACCCTACACACACAACACCAAATCCAACAATTCCTAGGTTTGCTAATAAAATAAACTTATTCAGTTCTTTATAGTTTCCTGTCTGATATAAATAAGCGATTTTAGGAAGCACTGTTACAAAAATAGATCCCATTAATGTACTCATCACAGTAAAAACCATCGTGATAGAAGAGTAATAACCGAGAATCTCTGTTCCAAATTTTAATTCCACCACATACCGAGATAGAAAATTCAAATACGGCACGATCAGTCCATAAATCATTAAAGGTACACAGGGAATGAGCATCTTTTTGTATTGACTTGTCTTGACTTCAAAATCACTCACCAATTTCTTTATTTGATTCCCATCATACAACGCAATAAACAAAAAATATAGCAGTGCTTGAATCGCAATCGCAATAGGCAAGTTAAACAAATATAATCCAATACAGAAACCGGCAATCGTTAAAATTCCTTTTCCAATATAGGAAACCAAGATTTCAAAATATCCATCATGATTTTGCCAAATCCCAAAAATTACATCTGTATATCCTTCAAAGACTTTAAATATCATATAAAGAATACAACATATTACTGTTACCTGACTAAATCGCATACAAAACAGCGAAATCACAAAAAGAATTAGAGCGATTCCAGATGTAATATGTCGCGAATTTAAATAATCACGATCCGTAAACTCATGGTTAATATCTGTAACCTGAAAATTCCGAACTCCAAATAAAGCAATGAAATAGAAGATATTCGTAAAAGAAATCACAATCGACAAAATACCAGCATCTTCATATCCACTAATTCGAACTACAAGAATCGTTGTCAACCATTGACAAAAGAAATAAAAGAATGTCCCTATGGTATTATAGATTACATTTTTAGAAGTCTTTGCCTCGTTCATTTTTACCCCTCTCTATTTCTTTTTATAGTATTGGTATTCTATATTCCCTTGAATCCCTTCCGTCTTTCCTTCTAAAATCAATTCATAATTTTTCTTCATTTCTTCTTTTACTTCGTTTTTACCTAAATTCCAATAAAAGTAAGGAATAAAAGGAACTACCACTTCTTCTGGCATGTCTTTTTTCTTTTTAATAGAAAGAATTGATTCTAAATTTTCCACTTTAATCGGAATTATCGAATCAGAAAGATTCTCAAACGTTCTTCTTGAGCTATTTTTATCCCAGTTTACTTGATATATTTCGCCATTTCCGTTGATTTGACTACCATCAAAGATTCCTGGAAAAGCCACAATCTGATTTTCATCATAATTTACCTTCTTTAAAAGCTGATCGTAACTATTTATAAGAAACGAATATTGATTATTGTAGACTAAGTTATCTCCATAATATATATTCTTTCCTAAATAACCTGGATAAACCATACTAATCGAATTGGTCGATACAAGTGGATAAATAGACTTAGAAATAGGATCTGTTGTTATAAAACTTTCTACACAAAAAATAACGCAAACTACTACTAATGATCCATTTATAATGTTTTTCACCTTTAACTTTGAGACTTCACTAATTATCATCCCTAAAACCAAAATAATTAGAAGATCAGAAATATAATTATAACGTACCAAAGCAAACGTAATATATAAACAATTAAAGCAAATATAACTAAATAAGCTCAAAGTAATACTCAAAAGCAAATATTTATTAACAGATAAGTTCAATTTCTTTTTAAAGAGAAGAATCAAAAAGCTTCCTAATAAAACTAGGAAAATAATAATCCATCTATAGTTCTCAATAAACATCTGCTGGAATTTAAGGACTATATATTCTATATTAAAACCAAAACAATTAAAACCATCATTGTTCCAAGTAAAATTACTTCCAGCATCCTCTACTTGTTTCCATTTAGTTACTCCTCCAATATATTTCATATATCCAAGATAGAACAAAGCGGCTACCATTGATATATATATAACTGGATTCTTAAAGATGGTAAAAAATACATTTCCAGCCTTTTCATCTTTTTTTTCAAGAATTTTTGCGATCATAATTCCTACAATAAAGAAAAAATAAATAATCGCTGAGACTTCTTTCGTGAATACAAAACAAATACTCCAAAATGCAAATAAAATGTATTTTCGCTCAAGTAAAAAATACAACATAAATATAAAAAACAAAGCGATTCCATAATCTGGATTGTAATATCCACTTGTTCCAAGAACTAATGGTGATAAGCTAAATAAACCACACAAAAAAGAAGATGTTGTTTTATTAAGTTTTATATATTTGTTAAAAATTTTATATAAAAAAACCAGTGCAAATGCCGTTAAAACCAAAACTACTAAATTTACTCCCCAAACTTTTCTAGGAAACAAAAACTCTCCAATGCCTGTGAAAAAAGTATATCCATAATTGGGGTGATTTGCTAAATTAAAATAATCCAAAAAAGACGTTAATGAAAAATCAAATTTTTCCGTTGCGGTAATTAGTCGTCCATAATATTCACCTGCATCCCAAATAATTCCACCAGTAAGTTGAGGTATTCGAATAAGGATGCTTCCTGTAAAAATTAAACAGAACAACCAATTCTTTCTTAAAATTTTTTTTATTTCGAAATTTTTTTCAATTTTATATTTTCCCAGCTTATATGATAAAGCAATTATACTTCCAATAATTATAATCCCTTCTACCATCATCCAATTGGCTCTTACTACTTTCCAACTAGAATTATAAACAGCACTCATATAAAATATCAGAAAAAATAAATTAATGATCCATAACTGCTTTATCTGATTTTGTCGATTCAACATTTTTATCATTTTCCTCACTTTACACTTCCATTCCTACTTCTATTTCGCATAATTTCTATAAAAAAACGTATTTTTATAATCTTCAGACACAAAATTATAGTATGTCCTTCCTGTCTCGTGATATTTGTTTAATGTCTTAATTTGATCGGCTTGAAGACTTGTCGTCCCGGCTTCCATAGCTTTGTAAATTCCTCTTCCCATTTCTACTATAGGAGTTACGCTGCCTATGCAAAGAAATCCAACAAGAAAAATCGTACTTATATTTTGTATTCCTTTAAATTTTTTTCCGTTATAGATCCAATCACATATTTTCTTTGCACATAAAGTGGTCAAAATAATTAAACTTGGAATGGATGCCCGCATACAAAAATCAATGGAAGTTCCAATATGAATCATAGGAAATACTAACAAAGTTCCTGCAATCAAATAATATAAATAACGGTTTGCAAAATCCGGAGCTAAGCAAAGCCAATATATTCCGCATTCTAAAGCCAAAAATACAAAATAAATTCTTCGAGTCTCTGGATGTGTGATGACCATCCCGATTAAGAGCAATAACAAAATCAACGATCCTAAAATAAATTTTAGTGATTTTTGTGTTTGAATTTCTTTTCTTCTTTTCCAAATATAGACAAATCCAATCAGTGCGACGATACTCATCCCGAGTATCAATCCCTTCATTGTTGAAGTAAGCAGAAGTTGGTCTGGCAATAGATAAATGTTCTCTTTTGTTTTTCCGATCGCACTATTCATCAATAAGTATGCAATCATGGAAGGAGTAACAAAGAGAATCGCGCCTATATTCGAAACGGAGAATGTTTCTACTAAAAATTGTTTTTGTGATCTCAAATGAATTGCTCGTATTAAATCGCCTATATATTTTCCAATCATCAAAGCCGCAAGTCCCACTGCCGGAAAAGTAGCCGCCAATAAAAGACAACTAATGATGAACGCATAATTTTTTGGAGAGTTTTCATTCAAAAATAACATGGTTGCCACCCAAGCTGGTATAGCTTGATTAAAGACCCAAAAAAGATCGGTAGTATTAGAACTAAATTGATAGCCTGGCGACCACCATTCCAAATGCATCCACTCCATAAATGTTTGCCAGTTCCATTTTTCAAGAACACATCCAATTACATCCATACCACTGAAACCAATAAAAACAATCAGAATGATCCACTTTAAGTTTTTTGATTTTGGTTGAATATAAATTATCATCAACAAGTAAGTAAACAAAATCCCGATAATAGTCCACAACGCAAGAAATAGATTTCCGATTTGAAAGGCAAGCACGCGATTAGAAGATAAAATATAGATTATCTTGCCCATACCTGCTGCCGGAAGCCAATGGCCAATATAATAGGTCAACATCGTATCTGTTTTTGGATAGTATACAGGCCAATCAAATTGAATCAAATCTCTAAAAATCGCATTCCGTTCATTCCAATCACTTGTTTGATAAAATAAACCACCTTGTCCTCCAAGATACGCCCAAAGAATAAAAGCAACAATAACGATGAATAAAGTGTTTATTTTGAACGTTACATATCCGGGGGCTTCCTTTTCTCTTCCCAGCTTGAAAACAATCCATCCAATAAAAAGAATCGCAGGAAGCGTGATATTCCATTTTACAAAACCTATAAAAAACAACACAACAGGAAAAGCCAGATACAGAAAAGAACCAAGCCTTATTGATTTATAATTTATCCTTAGTTCTTTCATAGCATCTCCTTAAAAGTTCAGCCTCTCTTCTTCCACCACAAGAGGCCGATTCATGATCCGCGTGTTCATACTCATGATATATTCTCCAACCAGCCCAATAAAGAAAAGCTGTAACGATCCAAAGAAAAATATGCCTAAAAGAATCGGCGCAATCCCGGCTTGGAATGTATTCCAATGAATGAGCTTTAAAATGAAATAAACGATCGCAATCAAAAAGCTGATCATCGAAATAATAAATCCACCAATCGTAGCAATACGCAATCCAATCTTCGTATACGATGTAAAGCTCAACATGGCAGCATCATAAAGACTGTACCAGTTATTATGCGTTTTGCCTGCCCGACGTTTTGCCTGCGTGTATGGAATATCTTTTCTTTTTGACCCTAACTCCGCGACAATTCCTCTTAAAAATGGAGTAGGATCTTTTAAATCTCTCAAGACTTCGATGAAAGAACGGTCATAAAGACCAAATCCAGTGAAATGTTCAATCTGCTCCACATCGGACATTTTTTTAATCGCCTTATAGTAGCAAGTTCTTAAAAAGCGGACAAACCGATTTTCTTCACTTTGCGTTTTTACTCCGCATACGATCTTGTATCCTTTTTCCCATTCTTCTATGAACTTGGGAATCAACTCGACTGGATCCTGGAAATCACAGCACAAACAGATCACACAATCTCCAGTTGTTTGTAACATGCCATAATAGGGTGAATTAAACTGCCCAAAATTTTTAGCATTTAAAATCGCCTTTATGTTGGAGTCGTTTTTGCAGATTAGGCGTAGTTTTTCCCGTGTAGAATCTGTCGAACAGTTGTCGATAAAAACCACTTCATAATCGTATGTAGGAAGTTGCTCATGAAAAAGAACGGTTAACGCCTCGCTCATGGGAATAACATTTTCTTCCTCGTTATAACAAGGAACCAAAACACTGATTTTTTTCATTTAGTCACCTTCCTTGATCCATTGAATTGTTTTTTTTATGCCTTCATCAAATGTATGTTCAGGCTCAAATCCAGTATCTTTTTTTAAATCTTCAATATCAGCGCACATATACATCACTTGATTTGGGTAGTAAGGAACAGCGCCAAAATCTAACGAAAGATTCGGATCCACATTATCCCGCATGATTTCAATATATTCTTTCAAGGGCTTTACTTCACCGCTTCCTAATGGATAGATTTTTCCATCTTTTCCATTTTTTGCCGCCTGATAAAGCGCTTGAGCCGCATCCTCGCAATAAAGATAGTCCCACATTTGTTCGCCTTTGGTATACTTTCCTTCATGCCCGGCCAGCATATTCCTCAACCCTGACATAACCATTGTTCCCTGACCATCGTATGGGCCAAATACGCTTAATACCCTCACCCATATATGGCGAAGTTCTAAAGATTGGGCATATATCCGGCTCATTCTATTCGCACACAATTTTGCGATCCCGTATCCTGTGACAGGATTAGTTGGAGTTTCTGCACTCATTTTTTCCTTTACCGGTCCATATTCGGCTTGAGATCCTGTTCCTAAAAACACTTCACATCCCAATGCCTTGGCTAATTTCACTGCATCTAAAGTATATTCAATATTTTTTGTTTGCAGATACATGTCATTTCTGGAATCTCCAAATGTTCCCATCCACGCCAAGTGGAAGAAGTATGTATAATCTTTGGGAAGAATGGTTTCTACTTGTTTTAACTGACTCATATCAGCCAAAACAATTTGAATGTCTTTAAATTGTTCTAAAACCGCTTTCCGATTTGAATTTGGATTCATAAGAACCGTGACTTCTACATGATTAGCCAGTAAGCATTGAATGAGAGCGATTCCAATCATTCCCGTGCCGCCTGTAATAATAGCTTTTTCTTTCTTCATAAATTTGCCTCAAACAAAACGAAAACTATTTTGAAGTTAGTTTTCTTCAAAATAGTTTCTAATTACTTTCACCATGTAATCAATTTTCTTTTCGGACATGCCCGGATACAATCCAACCCAGAACGATTCATTCATAATACGATCCGTATTTGTCAAGTCGCCTACGATTCGATAGCCTTTTCCTTCTGCACGCATTTCGTCGAAGCATGGATGCTTTGTCAAATTTCCGGCAAACAACATCCGCGTTTGCACGCCTTTGTCTTCAATATATTGAACAAGCGCGTTCCGATCTACGCCTTCTTTGCACGTAATCAAGAAACCAAACCAGCTTGGATCCGAATTTTCTGTTGCTTCTGGCAAGATTAAATATTCTTCTAATCCTTTGAGTCCTTCCTTCATTCGTCTAAAATTTTCTTTTCGTCTTTCAACAAATGTAGGAAATTTTTCTAGCTGCGCACATCCAATAGCCGCCTGCATATCTGTGGCCTTTAAGTTGTAACCAAAATGAGAATAAACATACTTATGATCGTAACCGATTGGAAGTTCTCCATATTGGCGGTCAAAACGATGTCCGCACATATTATCTTGTCCCGGGTTGCATACGCAATCTCTTCCCCAATCACGGAAAGAACGAGCGATTTTATTCAAAACAGGATTGTTTGTATAGACAGCGCCACCTTCTCCCATCGTCATATGATGAGGCGGATAGAAGCTGGAAGTTCCAATATCGCCAATTGTTCCTGTTTGTTTTGTCACTCCATCAATCGTGTAAGTTGATCCCAACGCATCACAGTTGTCTTCAATCAGCCAAAGCTTATTTTTGGTACAAAATTCTTTTACTGCTTTCAAGTCAAACGGATTTCCTAAAGTATGGGCAATCATAACGGCTTTTGTTTTTGGACTCAAAGCGTCTTCCAGCTTTGTCACATCAATGTTATAGCCCGGAATTGTAACATCCACAAAAACAGGCACTGCACCATATTGAATCATTGGAGTCACAGTTGTTGGAAAGCCCGCCGCAACCGTGATGACTTCATCTCCACGATTTACACGACGCTCGCCCAATAATGGAGATGTCAATGTCATAAAAGCCAATAAATTCGCGCTTGATCCCGAATTGACTAATGAGCAGAACCGAACATTCAAATACTCTGCCAATTTCTTCTCAAATTCATCCGTATAACGCCCAGACGTTAACCAGAAATCCAAAGAGCTGTCGACGAGATTGACCATTTCATCGTGATCATATACACGTGACGCGTAAGGAATGCGATCCCCTTCCTGATACTCTTTGTTTTGGTTGTGGTATGTATCACAATATTCACTAACCATTTGAAGAATTTCGTTTCTTGCTTCCTGCTCTGTTTTATTTTTAAACATTGTTTTCTTCCTCCTTTAAATATTCTTTAATTTGCTTCAACATCGTATCCAATACGTTTTCGTTAGCAAAATAGGCTTTCGACCATTCTGCCGTCTTTCCTACGGCTTCTCGTACATTCCATCTTGGTTTCCATCCAAACATTGATTTTAATTTCGAACAATCCAGCTTCAAAAAATTTGCTTCATGAGGCGCATTATAATCTATCGCATGCCATTTTGCGCCTTCTCCCCACTCTTCACAAAAAATTGTCGCTAAATCACCCGTCGTAATGCAGTCCGTCTCGTCCGGTCCAATGTTGTAGCTTCCCGCTTTTGATTTATCTAAATATTGCTCTTTTGCAATCATTAAATAGGCAAATAACGGCTCCAGCACATGTTGATATGGTCGAGTAGAATTTGGATTTCGCACTTCAATTTCTTTTCCTTCTTTCATGGCTCTTACACAGTCTGGGATAATTCGGAAATTCGCGAAGTCACCGCCGCCAATCACATTTCCTGCACGTGCTGTAGAAACAATAACCCCCAATTCTTCCAAAAATGATTTTTTATATGAATCGGTTACCAGTTCTGAACACGATTTGCTGTTCGAATATGGATCATATCCATTTAAACGGTCAATTTCCCGGTATCCCCAGTTCCATTCATTGTTTTGATATACTTTGTCAGTTGTGATATTGACAACCGATTTTACACTTGGTGTTTTTCGAATACATTCCAAAACATTGACTGTTCCCATTACATTCGTCTCATAGGTGTATACCGGATCCGTATAAGAATCCAAAACGATCGGCTGGGCTGCCAGATGAAAAACGATTTCCGGCTTCTCTTCTGAAAAGATTTTTTCCATTTTATTCAGATCTCTTATATCGCAAATATACGAATGAACCAAATCATCAATTCCTCCCACCTCATAAAGGGATGGATTCGTGTTCGGCTTCAAAGAAATTCCACTCACTTCCGCTCCGAAATAATGCAAAATCGCACAAAGCCATGATCCTTTAAAACCCGTATGTCCTGTAATGAGAACTTTTTTCCCTTGATAAAATTTTTTTAATCCTTCCAAACTTTCCATGGTGCTTCTCCTTTTTCAAATAATTCTTCCAACTGCTGCTTGTCTTTCATTGTATCCATGCATTGCCAAAAACCGTGATGCTTATACGCATCCAACTGATTTTCCGATGCAATGGTTTCAAGTGGTTCACGTTCGAAAGTCGTATGATCCCCTTCAATATATTCTAATACCTTAGGTTCAAGAACCATAAAGCCTCCGTTAATCCAGCCTCCATCTTCAACTGATTTTTCTCTAAAACATTTGATTTGTCCATCTTTTGCTAAATCTAAAACGCCAAATCGTCCTCCCGGTTGAACCGCTGTGATCGTCGCCAAACGATTGCCTTTTTTATGAAACTCAATTAATTTTTCTAAGTCGACATCAGCCACTCCATCTCCATATGTCATAATAAAAGGCTCATTACCAATATAATCTTTCACCCGTTTTAAACGGCCACCCGTCAATGTGTGCAACCCTGTATCAATCAAAGTTACTTTCCAAGGTTCTGCTGAATTGTTTAAAACCTTTTTTTCTCCCGTTGAAAAATTATACTGAATATCCGATGTATAGAGGTAATAATCATCGAAAAACTCTTTCACTTTATGTGCTTTATACCCCAAACAAATAATAAATTCATTGAAGCCAAAATGGGAAAAATATTTCATAATATGCCATAAGATCGGCTTCTCTCCAATTTCAATCATAGGTTTTGGTTTTAAATAGGACTCCTCGCTAATTCGCGTTCCAAAACCGCCAGCTAAAATAACTACTTTCATTATATTCTCCTTTCGACATTTGATAGTGATTAAAAATTCAATTCTCCGCCAAAAAGTCATAGCCCCCGTTTAACTTTTTCGGATTATTATGCCAATGAATTTTCACTTGCATTCAACATTGCCATGGTCATTATAGCAAGTATAAAGGTAAAAAAAAGATGAAAATAAATGTAACCGATGTAATCCATAATCCAACCCCTTTCTTTTTCTCGCAAATCTCCCTCAATTTACTTTGGGAGCACCAGCCTTCCTAAGGAAAATAACCGAATAAATTTTGTGATCCCTACAATAAAAGTACAAAGTACAAAGGGAAAATACAATCTATATAAGATCGAGCGTTGGTCAACTACAGAAAATCGCTCAATCCAGTCAAAAATAAAAAATTGAAGCAAATAGATACTAAAAGTGTAAGAACGAAAAAAAGCAATTCCTTTTCGAAACCAGTCAATTCGCTTAATTTTTGGAAAAATATCTTTTATGAATAAAAAGGAAGAAAAAGAATACAATAAACACGGTAAATTCTTATCTCCTCTAAACAATTCACTAATCGCTCCAATCCTTATGGAAGAGAAATAGGTCCCTAAAATCATGACGATCAAAGAGATAATACCAGCACAATATATGAATCTCTTCTGCGACTTTGAAAATTCACTATGATGGATGACATATCCAGCTAATGGATAAACCAAATAACCTCCCATCACCGGAATAGCCCAACTACTCGTATTCCATTCCAAAGAAAAAAACGAATTAAAAAATGGAATCAACCCATTGATCAGTAAGTAAAGTACAACATATCCACTAAAAATTTTTATTCTTTTCTTTTCATCTATTGAAGTTAGAAACGGAATTGAAATATAAATCATAAATAAAGGAATAAAAAACCAAAAATAGCGAATTCCATTTCCATTTACTAAAAATGCAACAATATCTTTAAAAGAAAGAACAGCCTTCTGCCCATTCCAAGGAAAAAGATAATGGGTCCAAAATATCCCTATTAAACTCCAAAAAACATACGGAATCATCACTTTTTTCATTCTTTTTTTCACAAAAGTCTTAGTTGAATACTTTTTAGAATAATCCATAAGTGTTACTCCACTGATCATGAAGAAAAGCGGGACGGCACAATAAAATATACTTTCAATTATATTCGCACTTTTCCAATAACGTTCCGTAGCCGAAAAAATCCAAAAGCAATTATTTGCATGAAGAAACGTAACCATAATCGCACTGCTTACGCTCATAAGATCCAAATAATTTAAGGCTCATTCTTTTGAAATTCTCATAAATCAAATTCCTTTCTTTGCCATTTAAAATACCATCTATCATACCCCTCTACAACTTTTTATTCCCCATCGCATCGCAATCACACTATTTTCTATTTCTTTTATGATTCCAAAATAAAAAGTGCTTATCTTTTTAGCACTTTTTCAAAAATAATGTTTTTTATCGCTGAACGCGTCCCGAACCATCGCCCTGGGCGAGCTTTTCGACCTCGTCCACCGACACCAGGTTGTAGTCGCCTTCCACCGAGTGCTTCAGCGCGCTGGCCGCCACCGCGAACTCGATCGCGTCCTGGCTGTTTTTGCCTTCCATCAAGGCGTGGATCAATCCGCCGCCAAACGAGTCCCCGCCGCCTACGCGGTCCACGATGTTCAAATCGTATTTTTTCGAGAAGCAGTACTCGTTGCCATCATACAGCATCGCGCTCCACAAGTTCCGGTTCGCGCTAATGCTTTCCCGCAGCGTGATCGCCACTTTCTGGAAGCCGAACGTGTCCATCAGCTGTTTGGCCACGTCTTTGTAGCCTTCGTGGTTGATTTGGCCGCCATGGATGTCCGTGTTCGCCGCTTCGATGCCAAACACGTCTTTGGCGTCCTCCTCGTTGGCGATGCACACGTCGATGTACTTCGCCAGCTCGCTCATCACTTTGTTGGCTTTTTCCTTGCTCCACAGCTTGTTGCGGTAGTTCAAGTCGCACGATACCGGAATGCCTTTTTCATGGCATTTCTTCATCGCTTCCAACGTGATGGCCGCCACCTCGTCGTTGAGCGCCGGCGTGATGCCCGTCGTATGGAACCATTCAGCCCCGTCCAGAATTTGATCCCAGTCGAAGTCTTCCGGGTTCGCTTTCGCGATCGCGCTGTCTTTGCGGTCGTAAATGACCTTGCTTGGACGCTGGCTGGCGCCTTTTTCCAAGTAGTAAATGCCGACACGCTCGCCGCCGCGCACGATGTCGCTTGTGTTCACGCCGTATTTGCGCAGTGAGTTCAGCGCCGCCTGCCCGATTTCATGGGCTGGCAGTTTGCTGACGAAATGCGCGTCGTGGCCGTAGTTGGCCAGCGATACCGCGACGTTGGCTTCGCCGCCGCCGTAGGTCGCGCCAAAGCTATCGGCCTGCACGAAACGCGTGTAGCCTGCCGGCGCGAGCCGGAGCATCAATTCTCCGAATGTAATGACTTTTTTCATTTTATCCTCTTACCTCATTCAATTTTTTGACTGCCTGCCGCGTCATTTCTTCGATCTGATCGAACGCTTTCGCCTCGATCAAGTCCTTTTTCACCATCCAGCTGCCGCCGATGCACAGGATGACGTCCTCTTTCAAATACGCATCCATGTTCTTTTCGGAAATGCCGCCGGTCGGCATGAATTTCATCATGTTGTAAGGCGCTGCGATCGCTTTGATCATCGCCAGACCGCCTGCCGGCTCGGCCGGGAAGAACTTCACGACATCGAGTCCGAGGCGGTACGCCTTTTGCACGTCGCTTGGCGTACACGTTCCCGGCGTCACCGGAATGTCTTTTTCGATACAGTAGCGAACGACATCCTCGTCGAATCCAGGGGAAACGATGAACTGCGCGCCCGCGTTGATGGCTTCGTCGACTTGTTTTGTCGTCAAAACCGTACCCGCGCCGACGAGCATGTCGGGACGGGCGGCTTTCATCGCCTCGATGCAGGCGGCGGCTTCGCGGGTGCGGAATGTCACTTCCGCGGCGGGAAGACCGCCTTCGCAAAGGGCGTTGGCTAGTGGCGCGGCGTCTTCTTTATGGTCGAGAACGACGACCGGGATGATCCCTAGATCATGAAATCTTTCAAACATTTTTGTCATAAAAATATATCACCTTTCTTATCTTTCTCTTTTTATTCATTATACCTCATTAAATGTTTCGTTCTCTTTTTAAATTTAACTTTTCTGAAAAAATCTGCATATATTTTTTGGTTAAAAACAAAAAAAGAGAATCAGATCGTTTCCGACTCTCTCCCTGTTTCCCCTGCTTTTTTCTCCACCAGCAGCACAAAAGGCCCCGCTTTCGTATTCACACTCTCCACTCTCTGAATCGTCGCCACATGCGGGTCGATCCGCCTCAACACCCGCTCCAGCGCGTCCGATTCCTGTTCTCCAAACAAATGCGGATACAAGACCAGCGCCATCCGCCCCTTTTTTCTTAAGCGCCCGATTGCTTTTCGCACCGCTTCCACACTCTCCTTCGGCATCGTCGTAATCGTTTCATCCCCATGCGGACAAAAACCAAAATTGAACACGATCGCGTCCACCGGCTTGTCGACATACCGATCCAAATGCGCATGTGAATCCACAATCAGCTCAACCACCCTTTCATCGAAATCGCCCCTTCTTTTTTCAATGAGTTCTTTTTGAATGTCAAACGCGTACACAAGCCGCGCGCCACATTCCACAAAGAACGCGGTATCCTTCCCGTTGCCAAACGTCGCGTCCACGCAAACAGCCTGCCGATGCAAACACGGTTCAAGAAACGCGTGCGCGATCTCCACCATCGACTTCATAGCGAGCGCAGCGCCTTTTTATACAATTCATAGTCGATTTGCTCGAAACAAACAAACACGATGTCGATCGCCTTCGTATCCGGATACGCCGAACGGATTTTCTTAATCGTCCGGATCGCCACATCGCAAGCCGCCTCATGCGGATAGCCATAAATCCCCGTCGAAATGCAAGGAAACGCCAAACTCACCCGCGACAATTCATGCTCCCGCATATACTCGTACGCCAGCGCCACGCAATTCCAGTAACAGCTCGCCAAGTCTTCCGCGTTTTGCTTCGTTCCCTCGTAAATCGGACCCACCGCATGTAGCACCGCCTTGCTTGGCAAGTCGAAAGCCGGCGTGATTCGCACATCACCCGCCTTTCCCTTCGGTAGCGCCGCGCACGCCTGCGCCAGCGCGGGACCCGCGGCCGCGAAAATCGCGCCACACACGCCGCCGCCCGGCAAAAACTGGTCGTTCGCCGCGTTCACGATCAAATCAAAATCCAAGCCCGTTATATCGCCTTTAATTGTCGAAATCATGTTGTCCATCCTTTCCTTCGATCATCGAATCAAACCGCGTCCCAATCTTACGCGCCGAAATGTACACCGACTGGAACTGCTTGCTCAACGCGTCCAGCGATTTCAGCGACTTCTCCGTCCGCTCCTCCAGCCGCTCGATGTCGTCTTTCAGCTTAAACAATTCCCGCTCGATCTCCTCCAAATGATGCGCCCGGTAAAAGTCGTTCGTGCTCGTCTGCAACGAAAACAAAATGCCCACCAGCGTCGTTGGCGACGTCAGCATCACATGTTTTTGCAGCGCGTAGCTAAACAACGAGTCGCAGTTGCCGCACACAAACTGGTAAATGGCCTCGCTTGGAATGAACATCAGCGCCTGCGGCGCCGTATACGCGTTGATATACTTATTCGAAATATCGTCAATATGCTTTTTAATATTTTGCATAAACAACCGCAAGTAGTAGTCCCGGCTCTCCGGATCGTCGTCCATGCGCATAAAGTTTTCCATCGGAAACTTCGAGTCGATGCACAGCACCTGCTTCGTTCCCGGCAAATGCAGCGCCACGTCCGCGATCTTTCCATTCGGCAGCGTGTACTGCGTCGAGTAAATCGAGTCATTCTCTCCCAAATACGTCCCCAGCAAGTAATCCAGCTGGTACTCGCCCCAGTTGCCCCGCCGCTTTGTGTTCGTCATGACTTGCGCCATCCCCTCGACTTGCTCCTGCACCCACTCCAGCGAATCCGCTGAGTGGATCTGGTTTTTTTGCAGCGCCTGCATTTGGCTTAAAATGGAGTCGAACCGCGAAACCATCTTTTGATCCGCCATGGACGACACCGTCAGTGCCTCCTGGTTTTTCGCCAGCAGCTGCGCGTTGATCGACTCGCTGCGCCGGCCCTGATTGAGCAAATACACAAACAAAACCAGCACGCACACCAGCAAGACAACGAGCAGTAAAACAATCAACAATTCCATATTCTCAATGAATCCTTTCCTTTATAAAACGCGTCAATCCCTCCCGGGTATTTTGTTCCGGATGGTAAAACGCAAAATCCAGCATACTTTTCAACGCCTGGCCAACCGCTTTTCCCTGAACCGGCGCCAGAGCCATGACATCCTGCCCCGAAAGCGCCAGATCCGCCAGACAAAGCGGACGCCTCTTCGACTCCTCCTCGTAAAAACGAATCATTTCCCCAAGCGCGGCCAGCCGCTGTCGGCCCACGTTTGAATGCGCCATGATATCCGCGTACTGCACCGCGAACAACCGCCGCATCATTTCCTCGTCCCAGCCTTGCTCGACCCGAAACCGATACAACCACTTCAAAGACGGTTTCACGATCTCGTCATGATAACGAACCAGTTCCGGAATCGTCTTTTTCCACGCGTTCGGCAGTTTCAAATCCCGGCAAACCCGCTTAGCGATTTCGACACTCACCTTGGGATGGCCCTTGAAATGGTCCCGGCCGTCAGGATCGGTCGTGCGAACGAATGGCTTCCCCAAATCGTGGAGCAGCAAAGCAAACGCGCACATCGGATCAAACGAGCGCAAATGGCCAATCGCGCACAACGTGTGATCCAGCACATCCATCGAATGATACGGCGTGTTTTGTTCACAATGGGCCGCCGCCTCCAATTCCGGCAGCCACGGACGCCACAAAGAAAGCATCTTCCGCACCTGAAACGGATCGTCCCGCAATATCCGCATCCATTCCGGAAGCAACCGCTCCACCGCCACGAATCGAATCAGCGCCGCGTTTCGCTCGATTGCCGCCAAAGTCGACGGCTCGATCGCAAAGCCAAGCGAAGCCGCGAACCGATGGGCCCGCACCATGCGCAGCGCGTCCTCCTGAAACCGGCGATCCGGATCCCCGACCGCCCGGATTCGCCGCCGTGCCAAATCCCCTCTTCCGTCAAACGGGTCGACGATTCCGGTTTCCGGCGCGTAGGCGATCGCGTTTATCGTAAAATCCCGCCGCGCCAAATCTTCCCGCACATCTTTGACAAAACAAACAGACGTCGGATGCCGGTGATCCACATACCCGCTCTCCGTACGAAACGTCGTCACCTCGACATGCTCGTGGTCGACAACGACCGTCACCGTGCCATGCCGCACCCCTGTCAAAATCGTTTTTTCAAACAACGCCATCGTCTGACGCGGCAGGGCGTCGGTACACAAGTCATAGTCGTGCGCTTTCCGCCCCAGCAGCGTGTCACGCACGCCGCCGCCTACGACATAGCACAAATAGCCCGCCGCATGGAACCGGCGCATGATTTTTTGAATGGAATCCGGAAGTTTCATAGTGCTCCTCTCTGTTCTTTTCCTATTATAAAAAAAGTGTTTCTTTTCTACACGAAGTTTTTCGTTTTGTTTCCCTTTTCAGGGATTTATGGTACTGTTCAAGTATGAACACGATATATATTACCGGCCACCGGCACCCGGATTCGGACTCGATCGTGGCCGCCATCAGTTACGCCTACTTAAAAAATCAAAACCAGATTCCCGCCGTGGCGTGCCGTCTTGGCCCGCTCAACGACGAAACCGCCTATTTGCTCAACCGGTTCCACTTTGACGAGCCCCCACTGCTCGAAGACGCCAGAGTGCGGCTGTACGATTTGCCGCTCGAGCGCCCGTATGTCGTCGAGCAGGACGCGACCATCTTTGAAACGCTCGAGAAAATGCGGCGCTGCCATCAGCCGTTCATGGCCGTCGTGGACAGCGAGCAAAAAGTCGTCGGCATGATCACGACCAACGATTTAGGCGTCATCGCCCTGGCCGACACCGCGCTTGGCATCGACCTGCTCAAAGACGTCAAAACGAAAGACGTCGCCAAAACGCTGGACGGCAACCTCGTCTTCGACGACGAGCAGCTCCACCTGAACGGAAAAGTCAGCATCGTCACACTGTCCCGGCACAAGGCGGACCGCTACCAGGTCAAAGACCGCATCGTCATTATCGGCGACGACACGGCTTCCCAAAAACAAGTGCTCGAGCAAGGCGCCGGCATGCTCATTATCGTCTGGAGCGGCCACGTCGACGAGGAAGTCCTCGAGCTCGCCGCCCAAAAGCACTGCCCGATCATTATATCAGGTCACGGCTCGATGAACACTTCCCGTTATTTGTTTTTCGCGCCCACGATCCAAAAACTCATGTCCGGCAGCGTGCACATGTTTCACATCGACGAGTTCATGGAAGACGCCGCCAAAAAAATGCGCAAAGACCGCTTCCGCGCCTATCCGGTCGTCAACGACCAGCACCGGCTGGTCGGCTACTTGCTCAAAGACGCCGGAATCGACTACGAAAACAAGTCGATGATCCTCGTGGATCACAACGAGTTTTCCCAATCCGTGCCCAACATCGAAAAGGCGACGATTCTCGAAGTCGTGGACCATCACCGCATCAACGACTTCTCCACGACCCGGCCGATTTATTTCCGCAACGAAATCATCGGCAGCACCACGTCCATTATCGCCAGCATGTTTTTCGAAAGCGGCATCGAGCCTCCAAAAGCGCTGGCCGGCCTCATGCTGGGCGCCATCATCTCGGACACGATGAACTTCCAGTCCCCGACCACCACCGCCAAAGACATCGAGCTGGCCGAGCGACTTTCCCAAATCGCCGCCGTCAAAACCGACGATTTGGCTTACGACATGTATTTCATGGCATCCAACTGTTCTCAAAAAAGCGCCAGCCGCTTTTTGGAAGAAGACGTCAAAGCCTTCACCATCGAAAGCCGCAACGTTTTGATCGCGCAAGCCGTGATTCCCAGCATCGAGGACATCGCCTGCACCGCCCAGCAAATCGAGGAAGCCCTCGAGGAGCAGGCGCTTCGCAAAGGCGCCGACCTGTTTGTTATGGTGTTTACCGACATTTTGCAAAAAGGCTCGTACTTTTACTTTGGCGGCCCGCTCAAATCCGTCCTGGAAACAACGGAACAAACGCCTTTGTTCATGGAACACGTCCTGTCAAGAAAAAATCAAATTCTTCCCTGGATCACAAACCGCCTCAAAGACGCGCTTTAAAAAGCACATGTTTTTCAAAAAAACACAAAACACCGTATAGTAAAGCTAGAAAAGGCGGGTGGTTTTATGGATCCTGTACGTCAAATCATTCAGGACGAAAAACATGGAGAGGATTCTTTGCGAGTCGGGATACTCGCCAGCGCGAGCGTGGGGATCATGGACGCGGGATGCTACGTCACCCGCGGCAAGGTATTCGCGTCCAGTCAAACCGGAAATCTGCTCTATTTGGGCATGGATATCGCCAACGGCGACTTTTCCCAAATCTTGAAATACACCTTCCCCGTGTTGCTTTTTGTGCTCGGCGTCGTTTTAGGCACCCATTTTCATTTGCACGACGATCGGAAAGGATGGCGCATCGGCCCGGCCCTGTGCGAAATCGTCCTCATCCTCATCGCCACGATGCTTCCCGCCTCGTGGAACGCGCTCGCCAATCCCATGTTCGGACTCGTCTGCGGCCTGCAAGCCATCACCTTTCGACGAATCCACCACATTCCGCTGGCGACCGTCTACTTAAACGGCAATTTACGCGAAGCTGTCGAACGCCTTGTCAAGTACATCCATCTGCGCGACAGCGACGACATGTACCGGTTTTTGCTGAGCATCATTCTCGTCGTCACTTTCTTAGTCAACGTCATTATCGGCGCGTTTTTCGCGCAGTTTATGACCCACTACGTGACAATCATCGCGGCCTTGCTGCTGGGCGTCGACGTGTTCATTATGATGCACGACAAAGCCAAACACGACCATGCGGAAAACGCGGCCTCCTAATTCCCATAAAAGCCAAACCGGCGTCTGATTCACACGAGTCATTCGCCGGTTTTTTATAGATCCGCAAAAAAGCGGCAACGTTTTTACGCGGCCGCTTCCGTTCTAGTTTTTAATATAAATCGGCGTGGAATCCGCCATGATTTGCTGCGCGACTTGCATCGTCGAAAAAATAAACTCCATGTCCTTGCCATCCGTTTTTCCCCGGCACGCTTCGCCAAGGCGTTGAAACAGTTTGGGATCTTGCGGGTTCATATCCACGATGACGAGCCAGTGCACATCGTCGCCTTCCAGACGCTCTTTCAAGTACACTTCCTGAATCGACGGAATTTTCTGCGCCTCCTCGTTGAGCGCCGAAATCAGGGCCTCCACCTTTTTCAGCGGCTCGCGCACTTGCAGCTGCTCGCCTTTTTTCAGCTTCGTCGGCTTGATCACCGTTTTCTTTGTCCGGGCGACGCCTTCCAAAAATTCCACGTCGATCGGCACGTTTTCCGTAAACGGATCGAGCACGATGCCCTGGATCTGCCCTTTCGCCATGTCCACAAACGACATGAACTGGTCGAAGGACAGCACGAGCGCATGGACGGTGTCGTCGTGATTGGCTTGTTTCAGCTCTTCAAAACTCGTAAACATCGGGAAATACATGTTTCCTTGCGCGTCCTGCATGATCATGAGCTGAATTTTCGTGTTCGGCTCAAACACAAGCTGCCCGTTCTCGTCTTTTTGAGGTTCCTGATCCCACATGGCGGGCGCGAGTACGCTCGTATCGCGCAACGTCCGGGCCATGTCGTTGATCGTCTGCTGGTTTTCTTCTTTTCTTAACGCTACCAGCGCGTCTTTTAATTGTTGATTGTTGTAAGGTGCCATATTTATTCTCCACTAATCGCGCACTGCTTGAACAAGATGCTTGGCGACGCGATCTGCTTGTAGCTCCAATCCAAATCGCTGCCAACCGCTTCCACCTCGTTCATCAAATCGAGGAAACGTCCCGCCACGGTAATCAAAGTCACCGGATCGCCTCGTTTGCCATCCTTTACCAAATAGCCGCTCGCCTGCAAGGAAAACTGCGTCGACGCGAAATGCAGCCCGGCATGCAGTCCCATCAAATCGGTAATGACCAGCCCGTCGCCCATGCGCGCCAACAACGCGTCCAAATCCTCGGTACCCGGCTCGATCCACATATTCATCGGGCTGACACGCACCGGGGAGGCATAACCCGACTTAAAGCCGTTGCCTGTGCTTTCCACGTTCATTTTCGCCGCGGACCGGGCATCGTACAGCGGCTGCTCGAACACGCCATGATCCACGACGGTTTTGCGGCGGGTCGGAAACCCTTCGTCGTCGAACGCCGCCACCGAAAGCGCGTCGGTATGGCGCGGATCGTCGAAAATCGTGATTTGCTCCGAAAATATTTTTTTGCCTAAATCCTTGGAAATCGGGGAAATGCCCTTCGCGATCATGTCGCCGGAAAACAACCCCGCGAACGCCCCAAACAGCGACGTCATCGCGTCCTTTTCAAACACGACCGGACACGTCCGGGAAGGAATCGAATGCGCGCCAAGTTTTCCCAGCGCTTCCTCGCACACCTCTCGGACAAACGCGTCGACGTCAAATCCGGCATCGTATACGATCCGGACTTTGGTCGCGTCTTTGTACTCGCCGTTTTCCAGCGCGACGATCGTGCACGCCACATATTGAACCGCGTCCTCATCCGTCAGCTGCACACCAAGCGAATTGGTGATTTCACGACCGCCTTTGGCTTCCTCGTATCCCAAATAGCCAACCTGGACGATTCGTGGATCGAACGCCAGCGCTTTTTTCTCGATCGCCTGCAGCATCGCTTCGATTTGCTCAACGGAAAGCGGCTCGAACCGATGTGGATTTTCCAGCGCGACGACTTCATGCACCGGCGTCAGGGCGACCGCCTCCTCGCTCGACACGATTGCCGTCTGTTCCAGCAGCGCGCGCAGCGCCTCGTCCATTTTCCCGTCGTCGACTTCCTCCAGCGCGATCGTCGCCACATTGCCGTCCTTGATGGCCCGCAAGCTTGTGCCCAGCACTTTGCTTGTCACAAACGTGTCCAGCGTTTGCTCGAACCATGTGAATTCCTTTTGCGAAGCGAGCGCCTGGTAAATCTCGAACTGCTCCAGGCCAAGTTCTGCGGCCCGCTTCATCCATGCCTGCTTATTCATTGGCCGTTCCTCCTACTGTGATTTTTGAAACGCGAATGCGCGGTTGGCCGACATCGGTCGGGATCGAGCCGCTGCTTGAGCCGCACATCCCCTGGGAACGGCTCAAGTTGTCGCCCACCATGTCGATATGCATTAAAATCTCCTTGCCGTTGCCAATGAGGGAAGCGCCTTTGACCGGATCCGTGATTTTTCCGTTTTCAATCAAATAGCCTTCCTGCACCGCGAAATTGAACTCGCCGGTTTGCGGATTGACGCTGCCGCCTCCCATCTTTTTCGCGTACAAGCCTTTTTCCACGCCATCGAGCATGTCTTCCAGGCTGTCGGTGCCAGCCGCCAGAAACGTGTTGCTCATGCGGGAAGTCGGTTCGAATTTATACGACTGCCGTCTCGACGACCCGGTGGAAGCCATGTTCATGCGGCGGCCGTTGAGCGTGTCGACCATATACGATTGAAGGATCCCGTCCTTGATCAGCACCCGTTTTTGCTGCGGATTGCCTTCGTCATCCACGTTTTGGGAGCCCCACGCGTTGGGAATCGTCCCGTCGTCGATGGCTGTCACCTTTTCGGAAGCGATGCGCTCGCCAAGCTTACCGCAAAAAACCGACTGGTTTTTCGCGACCGCCGTCGCTTCCAGCGAGTGGCCGCACGCCTCGTGGAAAATCACGCCGCCAAATCCATTGTCGATAATGACCGGCATCTTGCCCGACGGACACGGTTTTGCCTTGGTCAGCACGATGGCGACCCGCGCCGCTTCCTGACCAATGGCTTCCGGCGTCGTGGTGTCGAAAAACTCAAGCCCCATGCTGGCACCCGGCGAAGCGGTTCCCGACTGGAGCGTCGTTCCGTCGCTGGCGTACGCCGCGCAAGCCATGCGGGTGCGAATGCGCGTATCCTGCACGAGACGTCCATCGGAGTTCGCGATTTGCACATGCTGGCGCACGGCGCTTAGCGTTCCGTTGACTTTCTCGATTTGATCGCTGGCCGCGAACGCCGCCTTTTGCGCCCGGTCGAGCAAAGCCACTTTTTCTGCCAGCGAGGCGTCGACAGGATCCACGGCGACCGGATGGTTGTTTTTGACAGGCGTCGGGTGCAAAACAACGTCCTTTCCTTGTTCCTCTTTCCCGATGGCCGCCCGCAAATCGTCGATTATTTCCTCAAGCGTCGCGTTGTCGAGCACGTTGGTATATCCATAGACTGAGCGGGTTCCGGCGTACAACCGGATTCCGATTCCGCTGCGCAGCACCCGGTTGACGTCTTCGACGGCGTCGTTGAGCATCGAAATCGCTTCGCTTGTTCCATCTTCTTCAAAGATTTCCGCGAAATCCGCCTTGGAGCGCATGCAGCGGGTCAGCATCCGTTCCAACTGTGTTTTTGATAGCATACATTTCCTTCTTCCTAATTCCATGATTGATGATTCTCATTATAGCACACACCACGCAAAAAAAAGGACGCGCCGCGTCCTTATATGAGAATCTCCTCCAGGACGCTTTGAATCATTTCGTCCACATCCGCCGGATCCATCCAGGCGCGCAGATTCTTTTCGTGCTCGCTCTTCCATCGAACAAGATGCCGGCCGCTTTCGTCGTCGTACAACGCGTACAGCACCATGATATACAGGGAATCCAATACGTTGTAAAGTCCCGAACCGCAATCCACGTTCGCCATCGCCAAAAGAATTTGGCTGCGCAGCTTCATCAGCCGATTCGCGAACGTATGCGCCGGGGGATAAAAATCAATCGTGAAGCCTTGCGCGGCGATGATTCCGTTGCGTTTCGAAAAAGAATACAGGATGTTGGGCTGCTGGTCGTCCATGAACATCTTCACTTCCGCGATCAGCTCTTCCCACTGGCGCATCGCCACTTCGTTGGCTTTGCTGGCGTATTGCGCCTTCAGCACTTGCAAGTGGCTTTCAAATCCCTGAAATCTTCCACACTCGTAGGCGGCCATTCGTAAATTTTCATTTCCTAACATGCTCGACACCTCCTGTTTTTCCCTTCCTTGCCGGATTCGATTTCCGCGCGCTGGCGGCCATCCCTATATATAAAAGTGTCGATCCCATTCTTTTTGTTCTCCTTCATCATATTCCTTCTCCCTCTTATGAAAAATCATAATAAATTTAGAACAAATGTCAACACTTTTTGGGATGAATTTGTGAAATGCGGTTTTATATGCACTTTTGCCAAAAAAAAGCAGAAATCATTCCGATTTCCGTTCTAGGCTTTCGCCTCTTCGCGGAGCTGCTGGTTTTTCGCTTGCAGCGCCCGGGCCTGCTCCTGAAGCTGCGCCGATTTCATCTGGAACCGGTGCAGCGCCTCGTCAAGCTCCTGGACCTTCTCGTCATACTCTTCATAGTCTTCAATGACTTGATCCAAAAACGCGTCCACCTCCTGGCAGCCGTACCCGTTGGCGCAAATGGTAAAATCCTGGCTGTATATCGTATTCGGATCCAATTTGATGTTTTCCATGTTCGATCTCCTTACCTGCTTTTAAACAAGTCCCATCATAGCAAAGACCCCTCCAAAAGGAAATTAAAAAGCGCTCGCCATTTCCAGCCAGCGCTTCGCGAAAAATCCGCTTTTCTTTATTTTTCAATCGCGTCCACGAACCGTCTTGTAATGACTTGCGGACGGGTGATGATCGAGCCAACCACGACGCTGTAGGCGCCCAGGTCAAGCACGCGTTTCACCTTTTCCGGAGAGTCGATGTTTCCTTCCCCGATCACCGGATGCTTGGCCGTCTTCAGCAGCTCGCGAATGATTTCAAAATCGTTCGTTTCGATTTTGTCGCCTTCGCTTTCCGGCGTGTAGCCTACCAGTGTCGTGCCAATGAAATCAAAGCCGAGATCGTCGGCGTGTTTCATTTCGTCGAGCGTCGCGCAATCCGCCATCCAAAGCTGGTTTGGATATTTCGCCTTCATTTCGGCGAACATGTCGTCAAGCGATTTGTTGTCGGGGCGCTGACGGCAAGTCGCGTCGATCGCGATGACTTCCGGCGGATTTTCCATCGCCATCAGCTCGTCCACTTCCGTCATCGTCGGGGTAATGTATACGTGGTTGTCGCCATACTGGCGCTTGATGATGCCAATCACCGGCAAATCGACTTGTTTTTGAATTTCCTCGATGTCCGCCACCGTATTCGCGCGAATCCCGCTGGCTCCGCCTTCTTTGGCCGCTTTGGCCATCCGACCCATGATGAAAGAAGAATGCAGCGGTTCTTCAGGAAGGGCCTGACAAGAAACGATCAATTTTCCTTTGGCTTGTTCGATTTTGTTGTTCATAATGCAGCTCCTTTTATTATATCTATATACTTTATTATAGCGGAAAAACCCGGATTTGGGCACGAGTTGTACCAAAAAACAACGTATTTTACTCTTCCATCCGCAAAGGCCGCAAAATTCCTTTTTCCTCCAGCAGCTTTTGTTTTATGACAAGCAAATCCGGATAGGCGATCACGTCGTACTCGGCGCGCTGAAGCTGCAGCTCCATCCACGCCAGCAGCGCTTTGAGCTCCATCCAGCCCGCGCTTTCGCCATGGCCGGCGTCGACCAGGGCGTGGATCCCGTCCTCGTTCAACGCGTCGCGGTATATCGCCAGCGTCGTGCACGCTTTCGGCCCGAATCCTTTCGGGGCGAGCGTGGTTTTGATGGGCTCGTACAACGCGTGCCGGCATGCTTCGAGCAGCGCTTTGGCGTAAAAAAGCGCCGCGGCCGAAAAATCGGCTTCCGGGTCGTCCTCGTAATAGTCTTCCATATCGTCCGCCGCCTCCAGAGCGTCCTGCATCTTTCCGGGCAGATCGACAAACAGCGACTCCTCGAATCCGAGTCGTTCCGCCAGGGAAACCTCTTTTTCTTCTTCCGCTTCTTCGTCCTTTTTCGGGGCGTTTTGGCTCATCATCTGCCGGGCCATGTCCTGAATCCGGCTCTTCTCCTCGTCGGAGAGGGAATCCACCATATTTTTTATCGCTGAGAAATCAATATCATTCCAGTTCATCGTTTTTTCTTCCTTTCCGTTTTCTTATTGTAACGCAAAACGGTTATGAAACAAAGGTTTCATACATCGTGAAAAACTTTCATTCTTTCTTGAACATTTTTTCAAATTCGATTATAATGCCCCATAAAGGGAGATGTATAAATATGGAAAACGCAAAGATCTTTTACGAAAACGATTGCAATATCGGATTATTAGACGGAAAAACGATCGCAATCATCGGCTATGGCTCGCAAGGTCATGCCCACGCATTGAATCTGAAAGAGTCGGGTTGCCATGTCATTATTGGATTGTACGAAGGTTCCAAATCATGGGAAAAAGCCGAAAAAGCGGGATTCGAAGTATATACGGCTGCTGAAGCCACCAAAAAAGCCGACATCATCATGGTTTTGATCAACGATGAAAAACAAGCGGCGCTCTACGAGGAAAGCATTAAACCGAATTTGAAAGAGGACGACATGCTCATGTTCGCGCACGGTTTCAACATTCATTACGGCTGCATCCAGCCGCCAAAAGATATCGACGTCGCGATGATCGCGCCAAAGGCGCCGGGGCACACCGTTCGTTCCGAATACCAGGCCGGCAAAGGAACGCCTTGCCTTATCGCCGTGGAGCAGGACCACTCCGGCAAAGCGTGGGATTTGGCGCTGGCGTACGCGGCGGCCATTGGCGGCGCCAGAGCGGGCGTGCTGGAAACGACGTTCCAGACGGAAACCGAAACCGACTTGTTTGGCGAGCAGGCCGTTCTTTGCGGCGGTGTCGTCGCTTTGATGCAGGCGGGCTTTGAAACGCTTGTCGAAGCGGGCTACGATCCGCGCAACGCCTATTTCGAGTGCATTCACGAAATGAAGCTGATTGTCGACCTCATTTATCAAAGCGGTTTCGCGGGTATGCGCTACTCGATTTCGAACACGGCGGAATACGGCGACTACATTACCGGACCAAAAATCATCACGGAAGACACGAAGAAAGCGATGAAAAAGATTTTATCCGACATCCAGGACGGCACGTTCGCCCAGGACTTCCTCGTTGGTATGTCCGACGCGGGAAAACAAACAAAATTCAAAGCGCTGCGCCGCAAAGCGGCCGCCCATCCAAGCGAAAAAGTGGGCGAGGAAATCCGCAAGCTGTACAGCTGGAACAACGAGGACGAGCTTCTCATCAATAACTAGCCTTTCAAGGACTTTTGAAAAAAATCAAAAGTCCTTTTTCCTTTTTTAACTTGTAAGCGTTTTCATAAGCGAGTAAAATAAAAGAAAAAGGAGATTTGAATATGACACACGAACAAATCGCTGCCTACATGCAGCCCAAGCTCCAACAGGCGTTCGACGACGTCATGGACGACGTGACGCAAGCCAACCGGCTGTCGGTGCTCGCCAAAATTTATCACGAGCTGTATGACACCCCGGAGGAAAAGCTCCAATGGCTCGACGACGAGGAGCTCAAAGAAATGATCCTGACGATTTACTACTCCCTTTCGCGCCAGCGCCACGCCCTGACAAGCGGCGTCGCCAAAGAAGTGAAAAAATACGTCAAATCAAGCTACAAGGACTGGAAACTGCTCGAGGAAATGACGACCGACGGCGACGATTAAAAACAAAGCGAGTCCCCGCGAAAAAGCCGGGATTCGTTTTCTTTTCTGCGCTCATAGAGTATCCGTGCACACAACACGCGCCCTTTCCACTAAAATAAAGACGTACCCATGAGGATACGCCTTGTTTTTCAGGAGTCCAAATTATGCTAAAATATCAATTTATCCATTCCACCCGACATCCGGATTACGCAAATATCCAGTCGTTGTACCGCCATTCCTTTCCCCCCAACGAGCGGAAAGATCTCGTCAAATTGATCGACGACGACCGTTTTGCCAAAGTCGTTTCCTTTCACGACGAAGCGCAATGGGTCGGCTTCGCCTCCTTGCTCATCGTCCGATCCATCGTTCACATCATTTATTTTTGCGTCGAGCCAAAATTAAGAGACAAAGGCTACGGCTCGAGAATCCTGCAAACGATTCAAACCGCCCATCCCGACCAGGCGATTTTAGTCGACATCGAAACGATTCACGAACACATCGACAACCGGGAGCAGCGCGTCCGAAGAAAAGCGTTTTACCTTCGCAACGGCTACCAGGAAACAAACATCCAATACACGTGGCAAAACGAGTCGTATGAAATTTTAAGCGCGCAAAAGACGATCACGCCCGACGACTTCCAGCGGTTTTGGGGTACTTTGTACCAAAACGGTTTCGAAGGCTATTGAGCCAGCCGGTACGTCAGCATCGTCGGCCGCCCCGACCACGGATCTGGCACAAGATAGGCGTCCAGGCCAAACACGTCCCGCATCATCTTTTCGGTCATGACGGATCGCACATCCCCTTCAAACAAAATGCGCCCATCTTTCATCGCCACCATAAAGTCGCTAAACCGGGCCGCCAAATTCAAATCGTGAATGACAAGAACGATCGTCTTGCCCGCAGTTTCATTGAGTTTTCGCAGCAGCTCCAAAATTTCCAGCTGATGCGCCATATCCAAATACGTCGTCGGCTCGTCGAGCAAAATGAGCGGCGTGTCCTGCGCCAGCGCCATCGCGATCCAGGCCCGCTGACGCTGTCCGCCCGACAACGTCGCGATATCCCGCTCGCGTAAATCGTAGACCCCCGTGTTTTTCATCGCCTCGTCGATCAAGGCGTGATCGGTCGAATCCAGCGCCCCGAATCCTTTTTGATACGGATAGCGCCCGTAAGACACAAGTTCTTCCACGCTCAAGCCGGCCGGCGCCTGCGGGGCTTGCGGCAGCAGGGCCATTTGCTTCGCCACTTCCTTTGTCGGCGTTTGAAAGATGTTCTTTCCTTCCAGCAGCACTTCGCCGCTTTCAATCGAAAGAACGCGGGCGAGCGCTTTCAGCAAAGTCGATTTTCCGCAGCCGTTGGGACCAATCAGCGCCGTGATTTTGCCGCGGGGAATTTTCACATCCAGCCCGGGCACGACGATTTTGCCATCGTAGCCGATTTTCAGCCCTTTTCCTTCCAAAATCGTTTTCTCTTTGTTTTCCATTACTTCTCCTTTACTAGCAAATACAAGAAATACGGAGCCCCAAGCACCGTCGCCACGATGCCGACCGGAATCTCGTTGGGCAGCAGCAATGTGCGCGAAACAATGTCCGCGCCCGTCAGTAGCACGCCACCCAGCAACACGCTTCCAATCACGAGCACCCGATGATTGACACCCACGAGTTTGCGTGCCAGGTGAGGACAAATCAAACCGACAAAACTCAAGCCGCCGCCGACCGCGCAGCAAAGCGAGGACAAGGCGATGGCCGCCAGCAAAAACTTTTTCGTCTGCCTCTTGACATCCACGCCCAGCGCCGTCGCCGGAATTTCGCCCAAATCAAAGAGGTTGAGCGTTTTCGCTCCATAAAACGCCACCCCCAGCAGCGGAACAAACCCGACCGCGAGCAGCGCGGCGTTTCCCCAGCTCGCGCCCCAAATGTTGCCGGCCAGCCAGTTTTGCACAAACGCATAGTCCTGATCGGGCAGCCGCAGCATCAGCATCGTCGTCAAAGAGGAAAGCGCCAGCGAAATCGCCACGCCCATGAGCAGCAGCCGCTTCGGATGCATCTTCTGACGGACAAGCGCCAGCCGGTATTCGAGTCCAAACACGCCTAGCGCGCCGGCAAACGATAAAACCGGCAGCCAAAACGAGAAACGATCCACGCTTTGTTTAAAAAAAACGAAAAACACCGCCAGCAGCAGACCCGATCCCGCGTTCATCCCCAGCAGCCCCGGGTCGGCCATCTCGTTGCGGGTCACCGACTGCATGAGCATCCCCGACACCGACAACCCGACGCCCACAAGCAAAGACACGACGATTCGCGGCATCCGCAACTCTAAAAACGTATACGTCAGCGCCCGGCTCGCCCGGCCGCTCAAAATCTCCCCGATTTGCGTCAGCGAAATGTTCGCGTAGCCGGACTGCAAGTCGACCACGACCAATCCAAGCAGCGCCACCAGCAGTCCAAGCAGCACGACGCGCTGTCTTCTCTTTTGTTTTTTACTCAAAACCGCGTCCTCCTTTGCGCGCCAGCGCCACGAACACCGGCACGCCGATGATCGCGAAAATCAAGCCAACCGGCGTTTCGGATGGCGCGTTGACTACCCGGGAAATCAAATCCGCCACGACCATAAACAGCGCCCCCGTCACCATGGAAGCCGGAATGAGCGTTTCATAGCTCGGCCCGATCCAAAACCGCGCGATGTACGGAACGAGCAAACCGACAAACGCGATCGGTCCCGCCAGCGCCACCGAGCAAGCCGCCATGAGCAGCACGGCCGCCAGACATTGAAGCGTCGCCCGTTTGACTGGCACCCCCAGGCCTTGCGCGACCTCTTCGCCAAGCGAGAGCACCGCCACTTTTTTCGCCAGCAGCAAACCCCACACGAGGCCCGCCAGCAAGATCGGCCCCACGATTTTCAGCTGTTCCATCCGAATGCCGGCCACGCCGCCAGCGCTCCAAAACGCCAAGTCCTGTCCCGTATTCGTAAACAAGGAAATGGCCTGGGCCAGCGACGTGAACAACATGCTGACAGCCAGACCCGCCAGCACGAGCCGGCCGGTATCGAACGGACGGCGGCCGACCCGCATGGAGCCAAACACAAGCAAAGCCGCCACTGTGGCGCCCGCCATCGAAGCCAGGACGCTCCATCCAAAATCCATCGTGGAAAACACGCCAAGGCAAAGCGCCAGCGCGAACGACGCGCCAGCGTTGATGCCAAGCAAGCCACAGTCCGCCAGCGGATTGCGTGTGACCCCTTGCATCATCGCCCCCGCGCAAGCCAGGGCGGCGCCCACAAGCAAATCGCCAATCGTGCGTGGAATGCGCAGCTCTAAAACCGCCAAATGCGCGTGGCTCGTTCCATCGGGCGAAACGAGCGCCTGAAGCACTTCCAAAACCGGGATTTTCGTGCTCCCTAAAAAAACAGAAAGAATCGCGGCGAAAACCACCGCGATACAAATCACAATCATATAAAAGGCGGGCTTGATTTTAACCGTCTTTCTCATTCCTGCACCTCTTTGCCCGTTAAAAACGCGTACAGCTCATCGAGCTGGCCGTTGAGCGAGATCGGATCCCGATGCATGAACGCCACTTGCCGATACGGAAGCACCCGCTTTGCCTGTACGGCCGGCAAGTTGTTCCAAATCGCCGAATCCGTGACAAAATCCGGATCCGTGTCCGAAAGGACGCCGTATAAAATATAGTCCCCGGTATAGTCCGGCAGCGCTTCAAGCGAAACGACTTGGTACGCTTCGTCCCCATCGACCATTTCCTTTTGCACGGTTTCCGGCGCTTTCAGTCCCCACAAATCGTAAAGAATCGTTCCGCCCCGGGCGAAATGACTGCCCATGGAGTAAATTTGCTGCGGCCACACTTCCACGATCGAAACGGTTTTGTCGCCAACCGCCTGCTGGACTTCCGGCTTGGTTTTTTCCACTTTCTCGTGGAATTTCCGCAAATATTCGTCCGCTTCCTTTTCTTTGCCAACAAGTTGCGCGATATAGCGAAACAGCTGCTCGTCGCTGCGCTTTCCGTCCTCGATGTACACCGTCGGTGCGATTTTCGAGTATTTCTCGTAATCCGCTTCGGTAATCGTCACGATCAAATCCGGCTCAGCGGCCGCGATCATTTCCTGCGCGGTTTCCGCGCTGGTGATATTCATCGGTTCAATGCCTTCGACTTGATCCGCCAAATACGGATTGTCCAGCGCGTACGGCGAGGCGATGACCGGCTTGGTGTCCACCGCCAGAAACTCGCCCAAATAGTAATCGGAAACGATTCGCTGCGGATGGGCCGGGATCTCGACCTCCCCCTTGTCCGTTTGCACGACTTTCGTTTCTTCGGCGGCGGATTCGTCCGCCGGACGACTCGCGCACCCGCTCATATAAGCGATAGAGAAAACCGCCGCCAGGGCGATTCCTATCTTTTTTATTTTCTTCAATGCTCGCATGTGTTTCTCCTTCGTCAATCGTTAGTTTAAACTAACTAGTGGTATGATCCTACCATCCTTCCTCTGGCTTGTCAACGAAAAACATCATACATTTCCTAGCACAACCTTGTCGAGATGCCGAAGGGCCACCGCTTGAAGCGCTTGCAGCGTTTCGATGGACGTCGCGGGCGTTTCCTCTTTCCATCGTGGAAAGTATCGGGTCAAATGCAGCGGAATCGACGGAGAAATCGACGCCACAAAGCTGGAGAGCGCCTCCATTTCCTCCAAGCTGTCGTTTTTTCCCGGCACGACAAGCGTCGTCAGCTCGACGTGCGCATCCGTCGCCGCCCGTTCAATGAATCGTTTGACGGTTTCCAGATTCCCGGACACATAGTCGTAGTACGCGTTGGAAAAGCCTTTCAAGTCGATGTTAAACGCGTCGACATACGGCAGCACCTTTTCCAAAACAGGAAGCGTCACGCTACCGTTGGTCACGACGACGACCTGCAAGCCTCTCGCCTTGGCCAGCCGGCCGGTATCGCGGATAAACTCCCACGAAAGCATTGGCTCGTTGTATGTGAAGGCGATGCCGATGTTGCCGCGCGGAACGAGGGAAACCGCTTTTTCCACAAGTTGTTCGGGTGTCACCCAGGCGCAGGATCCATCGAGATCGCGTTGCGCGATTGCGTGGTTTTGACAAAACGGACACGCCAGATTGCATCCGTAGCTGCCGACCGACAAAATCATCGAGCCGGGATGGAAAAACGCCAGTGGCTTTTTCTCGATCGGATCCAGCGCGAGCGCGCTGATCTTCCCGTAGTTGCGGTCGACGATCACATCCCCGACGCGCTGCCGCGCCTTGCACCAGCCAATCTGTCCTTCGGCAAGCGCGCAATGGCGAAAACATGTCTCGCATTTCATATGTGGCGCTCCACCTCAAAGCGTTCGAGCACGCAATCCGGCTCGTTTGGATCGAGTCCCGCTTTTTGTTTCGCGATGGAAAGCTGCATCTCCACGGTGTCCACGCCTTCCAGATCCGGCAGCAGCAGCCCGCGCTTGTTTCCTTTCGTCACGATGACACCGTACCGCTTGGGATCGAGCGAATCGGAGGAGTCGATTCGAGACGCCGGACCGAGGACGTCAACATGGATCTCAAGCGATTCGAGCTCCCAGGGCTGTATCGCTGGAAAACGCGGATCGCGGGTGGCCGCGGCGATGGCGTTGCTCACGATTTCGCTGGCGACGCACTCGCGCGTCGGACTCGTCGTGCCGATGCAGCCGCGCAGCCGGCCGTTTTCATGGATGGATACGAAGACCCCGGCGCGCTCCTTCAACAGTTTTTCGGGCAAATCCATGGAAGGCAGTGTCAACTCGTTCTTTTCGATTTCGTTGTTGATGGTGGTCCGCGCCAGCTTTACGTAGTCGTCCTCCCGGGCGACGCGAGCTTCGTAGTCTGCCCGCGCCTGCGCGTTGGCGGTTATTAAAAAGTGCCGAAGCGGATCCAAGCCAAGCGGGGCGTAAGACACGACGCCATAGCCGACGCCAAACGGCGCCGCGTGCGCTCCCTCGCTTGCCATGACGGCGAGTCCGTCCAGCGCGCCGGCCAGCACGCAAAACGATTTCTGCCCGCAAACCATCGCCTCGTCGGAATCGCGTTCGGGAATCGAAAGCAGGGCGAGAAAATTGCCGGTTTTTAAGACGCGCATCATATTCTCGTCGTAAACGGGACCGCACGCTTTAAAGCCATAGGCGCCGTCCTCCTTTTGGCAGTGGCTCAAATCGCCCGATCCCACAATAGCGACGCGTCGACCCAGCTTCGCGGCCGCGCGTTGAACGATCGAACCCAGCTGATAATGCAGGCGGGCGTTGACGCCGCCAATGCCGATCCGGATGAACCGGGTCGACGCCGGCAAGTCTTTCAAAAAATAGAGCGGCACCATCGTGCCGTGGTCGAGCAGGCCGTCCTGCTTGCCTAGCGTGCCGGCGGGCATATCCTCCTGAAGGCACATCGCGCTGATTTCCTCAATGAGTTCGGTATCGTAGCGGATTTGAAAGCGGTCGATGGAATCGCCAAAAGCGTGCAAATCGCCGACGCCTTCCTTCCCGCTGGAAATTTGAATGTAGTCGAAGTAGCTTGGCGCGTGCGGCGAAACAATGACCACGGTTTCCGGTTGGGAGGCGATCAGTTTTTGCGCGGCCGCCCGGTACGCGTCGAGGATGGGCTGCGCCTGGGCTTCCCGTCCTTGTCCAATGTTGGGCAAAAAGATAGGCGGATGGGGCACGACCATCGCGTTTGTGATTGGATGCATACAACATCATCTCCTTTTTCTTGATTATATCGAAACGATCCGACGACGTAAAAAGAAACACCACATACGAAAAAAGGTTCAAGGCGTCCCTCAAACCTGTTTATAGTCAAAATCCGGAATCTCGCGCCAGCGAGCCTTCCTTTGAAATGGATCAAAAAAACATTCGTTTCACGAGTCAAATTTTGGATTTGCTGGAAAAAAGGTTTCATGTCGACCTCAACCGGGAAGAAGTCAAGGAATTGTTTTTGCGCCATTTGCACAATTTGAACATTCGCGCGCAAACAGGCGGATTCATCAAAAAACCGATGAAAGAAAGTATCCGGCAAATCAGCCCGACCATTTATGAAATGGCGATCGTCATGGCCGTCGAATACAAAAAAAACTTTCAAGTCCTGCTGCCGGAAGACGAAATCGCCTTTTTCGCGATCCACATCTCCTCCTGGATCGACCAGTCGAACGCGCTCAACCAAAAACTGAAAACCTTGCTCGTCTGTCCGGCGTATTTGAACTTCCAGTCCGATTTGCTGCAAACGCTCTCTACGCGATTCGCCGACGAGCTTTACATTCCGCACGTCGCTTCCTCGGAACAAAGCGGCATGGACGACGGCTACGACCTTGTCGTTTCTACGATTCCACTCTCGACCGTTTCGAGCCAAAAAGTCATATCGCTTTCGCCGATCTGGACACCATACACCCAGCAGGCGCTCAGCAAAAAAATCTTAAAAATCAAAGAGCGGAAAAAAGGGGAAATGATTCGAAACCATTTTTTCGAATATTTCCAGGAACCGTTCTTTTCCGTCGTCCGCAAAACGAGCAAAGAGGCGCTGCTTCATCAAATGTGCGCCCGATTCAACGAAAAGGAAATCGTCGCGTCGGATTTCGAAAAAAGCGTACTCGAACGCGAAAAGGCGTGTTCCACCGCGTTTGGCGGCTTCGCCATCCCGCACCCACTCGTTTCCTCGGCCCGGGAAACAAAGGTCAGCGTCGCCTTGTGCCCGGAAGGGGTCTTATGGAACAACGAGCAAAAAGTGTACGCCGTCTTTCTGCTCGCCATCAACGAAGTCGACAAACGCGTCTTCCTGAACGTGTACGAACCGCTTGTCAGCTTGCTTTCCGACGAGGAGTTCATGACCCGCCTGTCCGCGCAAACGGATTTTCACGCTTTCTCGAGCCTGCTCATCCACAAAATCAAATAGCGCCACACAAAAAAACGCAACCTCCATCAAGATTGCGTTTCTTTGTTTTATCGTGTCGTTTCGTAGCTCCAGTTTTTGATCCAGCATTCCTTGAACGCGCAAATCTTGTCCGCCAGCGTGATCAGCCACCCTTCGCGGTGTTTTGGCGGTTTGATCGTCAGCGGAAACATATGCTTCAGGATCGCGTCCTGCTCCCGTTCGCAAAGGCCAAAATCCCGATGCGCGTTGTCACAGGCGAAGCGGGGATGCTTAAACCCGTGAAACTTATGCCACGCCTCGTCGTCATGCCAGTCGTATAAATAATAATCGTGCAGCAGCGCAGCGCGAATCAGCTTGTCCTCGTCCACTTTCACTTTCAGGGAATGCGCGATTTTCAGCGCTGTATAAGCGACATGGCGCACATGCTCATGCACGCTCACATGTTTATGGTGCGGATAATTGTGCTGTTGAAAAAAGCGGCCGTTTTGTTCAAAATGCTCGACATGGGCCTGGATTTTTTTCTGAAACTCTTCTTTTTTCCTCATTTTCATGCCGTTATTATAGGCGATAACTTCGCATAATGCAAATTATTTAAGGGAATATAAACCATTTTGATGTCACATCCTCGTTTTTTTCCTCTCTTTTTCAAAATCCGCTTTTTCGCCCTCCCGCAAAATGGTATCATGAAAAACAGGACAAAAAAGTCCTCTCTCTAGAGCAGAAAGGTTTTTTCAATGATACACCAGTCAAACTTTCCGCCGTCGATTGGCCAGGCGCTTGCCGCGCTTGCCGAATTTTTGACGGTCCATTCTATATCCTGGGAGTCCGCGATGCAGTCGCGCGACCAAATCGCCTCCCCGTCGCCAGAGCGCCAAGCCTTGTTTTCGCTCGCGTTTTCATTTATCGCGTTCGCCCGATGGCTACCCGACGCTCTTCTTGTTTTCAAAAACGACGAACAAAAAGAAATCGTGTACGCCAATCCAGCGCTCGTCCAGCTCTTTGAATGCGCGAGCCTCGACGAATGGCTGGCGTACGTCAACCGGTCGTTTTCCGAAATCGCTGCGTTCGAAGACCGCGCCCGGATCCGAAACGAGGTCATCCGCCCATCCGCGTCTTCCACACCCCTTACCTACCGCATCCGGCCGGTAAGCCAAAGCGTTCGATGGGTCGAAGAGCGCCGCTCCGATCTTTTTGAGCCGGGCCGCGACGCGTTGGTTTGCGTCACGCTCGCTGACATCACCGAACGCGTCGAACGCGAGCAAAAACAAATCCGGCAAATCGAGCGCCTCGAAGCGAGGCTGCGCCGCGTTCATCAGGCGCAAACCATGCACGCCGAAGTCATCGAAACGCTCTCCGAACGTTACGACTCGATTTTATACGCCGACCTGGAACGCCAAACCATTTACGGCTTTCGCGTCAGCGACCGGATGGGCGCCCTGCTGCCCAAAGGCGCCAGCGCAAAGTACGACGCCCTGTTTCGCGACTACGCCAGAGAGTGGATCCTTCCTCAGGACCAGGCCGCGTTTCTCGCGCAAACCGCGCCGGAATCCATTCGCGCCGCTCTAGCCGGCAAGCCCGAACTCACGCTGACCTACCAGGTCGCCATCCACGAACCCCCTCTGGCGATGCGGTTGCGCGTCGTCAACAGCGTGCCGGGCGCCAAAACAGTGGAACGCGTCGTGATCCATCTCCATCCGGTCGAAAACGAGCGACGCCAAAACGACATTCTCGTCGACGCGCTCGAAACCGCCCGCCGCGCCAACCGGGTCAAAGAAGCGTTTTTATCCAACGCTTCCCGCCATTTGAATGGCGTCCTGGATTCCGGCCAACCGGCCTCGTCCCCGGACCCGCTATCCAAAGCGTCGATCCGGCTGCTCGTCGTGGAGGACAACGAAATCAACCGGGAAATCGAAACGGAAATCTTGCAGGACATGGGATTTCAAGTCGAGGAAGCGGAAAACGGCTTGCAGGCGCTCGGCCGCCTCGTGGCCGATCCAAACGGCTTCGATCTTGTCGTGACCGATATTCAAATGCCGCACATGAACGGCTGGCAGCTCGCCAAGGCGATGCGCGACAACCCCGCGATGCGCCACATTCCGCTAATCGCCTTGTCCGCCAACTCGCTGGAAGCCGACAAACAAGCCTCGCGCCAGGCCGGCATCGACATCCATCTCGACAAACCAATCGACCCGGACATTCTCGAGCAAGCCATCCACCACTGTCTCGTTTCCTGACGACAAAAAAGCGTATCCCGTCCACGATACGCTTTTTCTTTTATAACGTTTGCTTCGTCCGCCCGATGATATCGTCCTGCGTCTTTTTCGACAGCACGTTGAAAAACGCGCTGTATCCCGCCACGCGGACAATAAGATCCCGATGCTTTTCCGGATGGGCCTGCGCGTCCAGCAGCGTCGCCTTCGAAACAATGTTGTATTGCACATGGTAGCCATGCAGGCGGTTGAAAAACAGCCGTCGGGCCGTTTGTCAAAGACACGGCGAGCCACTTTCTTGTGGACAAGTTTTTTATCGGCGTCGACGGCTACGACGACAAGGCGGGGGTTCACGAACAAAGACCAGATACGCCCGCCAACCAGGCAAACGAGCTGATTGTCGTTACGGAAAGTGAAAAGTTTTCCCCTGTAAAACCTTTTTACTGCACGAACGAGTCGACTTGAGTCGATAAAGCTCTCGACTCATAAATTTTTGAGTCGAGGAAGCTCTCGTTGCACACCAACTCGATTCGATATACAATATCAAAAAGAGGTGATCACAATGCGCGAAAGCAGGAATCTGGAATTGAAAGAAACCGTCGATACAAATTCATTTTTAAAAACAATATCAGCTTACGCAAATTTTGGCGATGGAAAAATCATTTTTGGGATCCGTGACGATGGCACGGTTCCGGGAATCGAGCATCCGGTTGACGCCTGTTTGCGTTTGGAAAACAAAATCAACGATGCGATCAAGCCGCTCCCTTCCTACACTTTAGATATAAACGAAGATCAAACCATAACCCTGAACATCTTGAAAGGTCCTTACACCCCTTATTTTTATAAAGGAAAAACGTATAAAAGAAACGATTCGGCAACGATCGAAGTGGATCGTCTTGAGCTAAACCGCCTGATTCTGGAAGGTTCGAATCAAACCTACGAAGAACAGCCTTCATCTATACAAGATTTGACTTTCTCTCAACTTGGAAAAGAATTTTTTCAAAAGAAAGGCGTCGAAACGATAACACCGGACATTTTGAAAACATTAGGGTTGATGGATAAAAACACCTATAATCACGCCGCGGCTCTTGTCGCGGATGAAAACCGGTTTCCAGGCGTGGATCTCGTACGATACGGGCGGAATATCAACGAACTCATGGAACGTCAAACCTATGATCATATGTCCGTTTTCTGTATGTACCATCAAGCGATGGAAATGTACCGGAAATATTATTGTTATGAAAAAATCGAAGGGAGCCAACGCGTCCAAAAAGAAATGATTCCAAAGGAAGCGTTTCGCGAAGCGCTCGCAAACGCCTTGGTCCATCGGACATGGGACATCCAAACAAGAATCAGGATTTCGATGGATCAAGACAAAATAGAAATCACGTCGCCTGGCGGATTGCCGGCCGGCATCAGCGAAGCGGAATATCTGGATGGACAAATCAGTTTTTTGCGAAATCCAATTTTAGGAAATATCTTTTTCAGACTCGCGTACATTGAAATGTTTGGCTCCGGAATCAAAAGGGTCAAGAAAGCCTATGACCCCTATCAAGCCAGTCCGGAATTTAAAATCTACGACAATTCCATCACCGTTGTTCTTCCCGTGTCGGATACGGTCATCGAGACTTCAGCCGATGAAAAGACGATATTAAGCAACTTGTCTTCTTCGACTTTGTTGTCGAGAGCGCAGCTGGAAGAGCGGACCGGCTTCAGCAAAGCGAAAACCGTTCGCCTTCTGCATTCGTTGTCCTCTAAAGGATTGATTCAAAAAAACGGTTCCGGCATGAATACAAAATACAGGATCTTCAAAAAATAAAGACCGCCAAATCAAAATCCATGCCCTATAAAAAAGATTCCCGAAAATTGTCTTCCGGGAATCTTTTTCCTTTAAGCCGGCACCACTTTCGTGTTGGCCAAATAGTCGTGCAAAGCGCGGTGACTGAGCGTGACAGCGACCAGCAGCGCGGACAGGACGATCAAAATCGACCCCGCCATTTGCCACCAGGAATCCACATTGTAGGAAAGCGCCAAAGTAGCCATTTGCCGAAAATAACCACCCACCACAACCGCACCGCTTTCCACAATCATCAAACCAATACACTGGCGAACGAACAAAGATCGCAAACAGACACGGCTTCCATCTTTATTCACGATTTTAATTTTCATGATTTTCTTGCCCAACGTCTGGCCCTCGTACTTTTTATACGGAATATAAACAAAATAAACAATGGCTGCCACAATACATAGAAAACCGCCAAGATAAGACCAGAACGGGCTGTACCCCAGTGCCGGAAACACATAGAGATCCGTAAACACATCGCTGCGCCGTGTAATCAATCCATAAAGAAGAACGGCCGGAAAAGCGCAAACCACGCCACCAACCACCCAGTCAATCAAATACGCGTACAAACGCGCGGTCGTGTTCACTTTGTTGGGCGTCTGGTCGACCCAGCTAAACAGTTTTTTCATCCGCGTTCTCCTTTCGTTTCGCGTCGTACAAAGAATCCATCGCGATTTTCACCCGTCGCAACCCTTCTTCCAGCTTGGTCCGCGGGCATCCGCAATTCAACCGTAAATACCCTTTGCCATTCTTTCCATACACTTCGCCATTCATAACCGCCACGTTTCCAACCTTTACCAGCGCTTCCTGCATCTCTTTTGCCCCAAACGGCACATTGGAAACGTCGATCCAGGCCAAATAAGTCGCCTGAGGAATTGCAAACTGAAAATCCGGGAGCTGACTCGCAAGGAAATCGTGGACAAATTTCATATTTTCGAACACGTACGCCGACAACTGGTCAATGTAGTCGTCACATTCGTTATATCCGGTCATGATCGCATGCATGCCGAAAATACTGGCGGAATTTAGAAAATCCATCGTGCGCGTCTGATGCAAAAACGCGTTTCGAATGGCTTCATCCGGAATCATAACGTAAGATCCAATCAACCCGGGCACATTGAAAATTTTCGAAGCGGCCGAGGCGGTATACAATCCGTCATATTCGCCGATATATCGCAGCAAAGGAATCGGCGCCTCCCCCTGCAAATGGATGTCCATATGAATTTCATCCGAAATGATTTTGACGCGGTGCTTTTTACACAAACGCACGATTTGATCCATTTCCTCTTTCGTCCAAACCCGGCCTGTCGGATTGTGTGGCGAGCAAAGCAAAAGAATCGAAGCGCTCTCCAGTTCTTTATCCAGCCGTTCAAAATCAATCGACCATCCTTCTTCCGCGTTGAGCGAATGGCCAATCAGCTTCCGGTGATTTTGTTCAATCACATTCATAAAAGCGTCATACATCGGATCGAACGTCAAGACGCCGTCTCCTTCCTCGCTTAAAAGCCGAATCAGCAAGCTGACCGAATACATGACGGATGGACTGTATAAAATCCATTCCTTTTGAATTGGCGTGTTGAATCTTCGACCGTAATGCCCGGCAATACTGTTCTTAAAATCCGCATGGTTCCAGCGCGTGTACCCATAAATTTCATGCGCGGCCACTTCTTTTATCTTTTCAGTAATCGGAACCGGAATCTTAAAATCCGTATCCGAAATCGTAAAGGGCAGCAAGTCTTTTTCCCCAAAGCGATCTTGTACATAATCCCATTGCGTACAATACGTTCCTTTCCGATTGATTACTTCATTAAAATCATAGTTCATGTGTTTCCTCCTGCAAAATGCACATCTCTTTCGGAGTACGATTCAAGGCCACGCCTTTCCCGTCGCGAATCAGGACATCGTCCTCAATGCGGACACCCCCGACGCCCGGCACATAAATGCCGGGTTCGCAGGACATCAGCATGCCTTCTTTCAAAACGGTATCCGATTTTGGATTCAGCCGCGGCAGCTCGCTGCCATCCCCGATTCCGATTCCATGCCCGAGCCCATGACCGAAATACGCGCCATATCCGGCGTCCGTAATGATTTTCCGGGCCACCGCGTCTATTTCCTGTCCAGTCTTTCCTTCTTCTATCGCGGCCAGCGCCGTGGTCTGCGCGACCAGAACCGTATGATAAATTTTTTTCATTTCTGAAGACGGTTCCCCGATAAAGAGCATCCGTGTCATATCCGACTGATAGTTGTTGTATTGGATTCCAAAATCAATCAGGATCGGCTCATGGGGCCTGATCTTGCGATTCGTCGGCCGGCCATGCGGCAGGGCGGTCCGCTCTCCGGACGACACAATGGTGTCGAACGCCATCTGCTGGGCGCCACTGGCGATCGCGTAGTATTGCAGCCAGGCGGAAACCTCATTCTCCGTCATCCCTGCCTTGATTTTCGCTTTGACTTGTTCAAAAATCCAATCGGTTCGATCGACAGCTTCCTGAATGCGCCGGATTTCCTCTTCGTCCTTGACAATTCGCATTTGTCCGAGTTCCTCATCCAGTAAAATCACATCTAACCCTTTTTCTTTGAAATCTTTATATGCACTGACAGAGGTTTCGCTGTTTTCCACGGCCAGGCAATGCCAGTCGTTTTCTTTCATGATCCGGCTTATTTCCTCTTTTATATTTTCGGTTAGAATAATTTCCAAATCCCGTTCCTTTTGTCTTGCTTCTTCCACATACCGGCCATCCAGCAGCAAATAACCTTTCTCTTTCGCAATCAGGATTTGACAACCGCTCCCGGTCATCGTATCCAAATATTTTTTCATCGTCTTGCTTTTGAGATAAATTGCGTCGGCGCGGTGCCTTCCTAACTCTTTTCGAATGTTTTCAATATGTTTCGCCATTGTCCCTCCAAAGAAAGGGCAAGAAAATCCTGCCCTTTGAAATCATTAGAAATCAAGATGTAAATCATCCAGTAGAGCCTGATCTTCGGCACTGAAAATATCTTGTTTTTCCTCTTTTTCTTTTTCCGCCAGCAGTTCACGATTCTCATAAATTTTAAAGAACGGATACCATATCAAGATGGACAGAACTAGCTGGATTCCGTTTGCAACCAAAGACATGTAGTCAAAGTTCGTCAAATATCCTTCCAGGAAAACGCCAACATATGGTGGCGTGAAAGTGGAACACTTTAGCCAGCCAAAGTACATCATCCAGTACGGAATAGAGCCGATAATTCCACCACAGATTACATATGGGATCGCGAAAATCGGGTTCAATACGACCGGCGCGCCAAACAAGATTGGCTCATTGATTCCAAACAACGCCGGAATCAGCGAGATGCGGCCAACCTGTTTCATTGCTTTTGCCTTGGACAGCAAGCACCAGAACACAAGACCAAACGTCACGCCGGTGCCTGTAAAGTTTCCGAATGCCGATTCCGGTCCAGGAGCGAAAAAGTGGATCGCTTCGCCGCCGGCTTTGACCATTTCGATATTTTCAGCAAGAAACTGCGTTGAAATCGGGCTCGTAATCGGTGAAAGCACCGATGGATGAATACCACAGAAGAACAGCAGACATCGCAAAATCTGCAAGAACGTAACCGCAAACGGGTTGTCCATGGAGCCGACCAAAGGCGCGAACAAATTCGTGAAAACCAGAGGCGGCAGCGTGTTCAGCACATTGACGCACACAACTCGGATGATCAGGAAGAAACCAATAATGATTACACTAATCGGAATCATTTCAAAAGAGCGGGATACGAAATCCGGCACCGACTCCGGCATCTTAATCGTAAAGTTTTTCTTCTTGCACCAGCGGAACAATTCCACTGCGATAATGGAAGCAAACATCGCCGCGAACAAGCCTTTCGGCCCCAGATAAGTGGATTTGATTCCACCGTCTTCTCCATAGTCAACACCCATCATCAAGAAAGCGATAATCGCCATGCAGAGAACGCCGGGAATGTCCAGTTTGTAATGTTTTCCTAAATGGTAGGCGATAACCGCCGTCACATAAAGCGAGAGAAGCGCCATTCCTACATTGTAAGGAATGTAGATAATGTCCAGATTGGTCGTGATCCACTGGGATATTGGATTGTTGGGACCGATCATGTTCGGAATCGCTTCCGGAATCAAACAGAAACTACCGATCAAAAGAATCGGAGTCATCGCGACCATCGCTTTTTTGATCGCGCTCAAATAACGGTTCTGATCCATTTTATTGGCGATTGGCGTCAAATATTTGGACATGAACGTTTCGAATTTATTCATCATAACTTTTATCTTGTCCCTTCACTTTTACGATTTCTTATTTGCTTTTGCCAGATCCGCTTTTCGGCGGGCGATCAGAACCTGCTTCATAACCGTGGCGCCATCCATTTTTCCATACACATCCTGGTCTACGATGATGTGCGGAATTTGATACGGATCAATCATTTCATGAATGTAGTCGATACGGTGTGCGATTTGCGGCCCCACGACAAGCACATCCGTGTCTTCTACTTCGGCCGGCAGCAAATCGACAGGCACAGCCTTGAACGCAAAGTCCTCATCATTCAATTTCGCAGAATTATGAACCGTTTTCTTCATGTTATCCATCAACATAGTGGTAGAAAATCCACCTGCACAGCACAATACAATTTTCATCTTATTTTCCTCCTTTTTCTTTTGCTTCAAAAATCTCAATAAATTCTTCAACCAAATCCCGGGCCAGCTGGCTCGTCATATAGTGATCCTGGGCATGGACCATCAACAGTCCGATTTCCGGTCGCTCCTCCCCGGACATTTCTGCCGTGATGAGTGCGGTCTGTACTTTATGCGCTTCCAGATCTGCCTGTCTCGATTCAGCAAGTAGAGCCCGGGCGCCATCATAATCGCTTTCTTTCACTTTGCGGAGCGCTTCGAAAGCTTTCGCTTTACTGGCACCCGCCGCAGAAATAATCGTTACGATTTGTTGTTCCAATTCAGTCATTTCATACCTCCTGTAAACTGTAGAAACTGTTCGTAGTTCTTTCTTGTTAGTGTAGCGGCGAGTTCGCATACGAACGCGACCGCGTTGTCTATATCGCTCAAACTGGCAATAGATGCCGGTCCATGACAATACCGCAAAGGAATCCCGATAACCAGAGCCGGCTTTCCATTGCCAATCAGATGCGCCTGGGCGCAATCCGTCCCGCCTCCGCTCAGCATGTCCTCCTGAAAGGAAATGTTCGCTTTTCGCGCGGTTTCTTTAGCAAATTGCAGAAGCTTGTCATTGGGCGCCATCGTTTTGTCATAATGCTCGATCATGCATCCTTTATGAAGCTGGCGGTGATTTTTAAAGCTTCGATCCAGCTCCGGGTGGTTGGCCACGTCAATCGCGAATACAATGTCGGGATCTTCCTGAAATACCGCCGTCTTCGCTCCGCGCGTACCGACTTCCTCGCTGCTCGTTGCGCACATGAGGATGTCGTTTTCCAGCCGCCTGTCCTTCAGCTTTTCCAGCACCTTGCTGACGACATAACAGCCAGTACGGTCATCCATCGCTTTTCCCATGATGGTTCCCGTGCCTTCGGGCAACACGCACGTCGTATCAAATGTCACCATATCGCCAATTTCAAGTCCTGCTTTTTCCGCTTGTTCTCTTGTTTCAAATCCTAAATCCACATAAATATCGTCTGGATGGCCCGCCTTGTCCCGCTGGCAGTTCATGATGCCTGGTAATTTTTTTCCTGATCGCGTCGTAATCCGGACTTTTTGCATATCCAGACAGTTGTCCAGCACACCACCTGTCTTTATTAAATAGACAAAACCAAGGTCGGAAATATGCCGTACCCGAAATCCCACTTCATCCATATGCGCGGTAAACATGATTTTCAAAGGATGGGCTCCACACCCTTTTTTCACAAAAATCACGCTTCCGAGATGGTCGCAGCGAATTTCATCACAATGCTCTCGATTGGCTTCCACGAGCAGGTCGCGCACTTCCGTTTCTTTGGACGCGATCGCGTCCGCATTGCTCAATTTGCGTAAAAATGTTTCATTCATGAAACCGTAGCCTCCACTTCTCTAAGAATCAATCGCATTTGTTCAAAAGAACGGGCAGCCGCCATGTGACTGGCGCTTCCTCTGTCCTGCATCAGTTTGTAAAAAAGCTTCGTAATCTCCTCATATTTTCCATATTCATCTTTGCGAAGGGAGATAAGAAAAACAGTGCGAACTTCCTTTCCCTGCTCCATCAAAGGCGTATCGAGTATACAGACGGAAATCACGCTTTTCTTTGCGCAAAGCTTGATTGGATGCGGTAACGCGACGCCATTGAAGAATACGGTGCTCATGTATTTTTCCCGCTCAAGCACGCTGTCTTTGTATTCCGCTTCCACAACATCGTCTTTTATCAACTGATCCGCCATCTCGGAGATAAGTTCTTTGTAGGAACCAGCTTTCCGAACTTGAAAGTATCGCCGGGAAAACAAAGCATCAAATTTACTTGATGTATCCGATAATTGAAAATTTTGTATGCAGTCATAAGATAGAAATTGCCGGATCGCTGCCAGATCTTCCGGTTCCAACAACTCATGAATATAAATAATAGGTATATTAAACTCCCGGTTTAGCGGCATGATCGTGAAAATAATATCGGGATCGAATAACTCGAGTTCATCCATATTCAGAAAGCTGAATGTCTGAATTTTTTGCTGGGGAAAAATCGTTTCCAGCTGCATCTTCAGAAGATAAGCACATCCGCCGCCACTTGAGCAGACGACAGCTACCCGATCAAACCGCATGAGCTTTTCTCTCTTTTCTTTTTCCAGGTGACCTGCAAAATGAGTAGCAATAAAAGCCGCTTCATCCTGGGTCACTGTAATCCCGTACAGTTGTTGAAGCATATTGGAAAATTCGATTGCCACACTGAATACGAGCGGATACCGAATACAGATTTCATGAAGCATCGAATTTTTATACGACACTTTTTGATGGCTTCGGCTTACAAGAAGACAGACATGTTCCGACAGCATTTTTTTGAAATTTTCGTCATCCGTAAATTTTGTGTTGTATCGCGCGTCAATTCCTTTCAAAAATTCTTCGATATGGTTTTCCAGCTGGTCGCTAATATCCAGCGAGGCATCTTTAAGTCGAATATTGCTTCGGACCACATCCACAAACACTTCATATTGCCAGGCCGCGAAATTTAAACCCGCGTTTTTATTGAGCTGTTGAAAAACCGCGTCCGCAATGCGATCGACCGGGGTGTTTTTTACGCGGTATCTTTCTTCCGGCAAACAAAGAAGCGAAGCCTGAAGAGCGATCGCTCCCAGCCAAATATAAATCGTTTTCAGTTCATTGTAGTTGATTTGCTGCCGGCTCTCGGTAATCTGATCAATGAGAAACGGATAGATGGTCCGAAAAACAGGAAGAGATTGCTCCATATAAAGCTTTAACACCGGATTATCCGCTTCCAGCATTTCCGCCAGCATCGTCGTAAATGCGAGATTGTCTTTTTTTAGACGCAAGCCATAATGGCTTTTGATTTCCAGAACCACATCGTATTTGCGGCAAAACGTTTCAACTTCTTTAATGAGCGCTTTGACCGCCGACCGATTGATGTGAAAATGGAAAGCTGTTTCTTCCATAGAAATGTAGTCTTTTTGCACCGCGAGAAAAGCGGTCAAATTTTCAGGTGTGTCTGGAGGAACGGTTGGATGCTGCTGGGCCAGCTGCGCAACAAACCGGTCAAATTTTTCTGAGTCTGTCACTTCCAGCAAATATCCTTTTCCACGGATTGTATGCAGCTTGAACCCGTTTCTCTCCCCGATATTCATGAAATAGGAGAGATCCCCTTGTATTGTCCGTTTGGAAACGTGATACTTTTCCGTAAAATACTTGAGATTCAGACAATCAGCCGTTTCGATAAAATCGCGCATGATTGAATAAAGTCTCATTTTTGCCACCTCCTCATTATGTAAGCGCTTTTTTCTTTCGCTTGACACACTTATCATAAAAATTGGCTCTTGCAAAGTAAACGCAATTTTTTGCATCTTAAAATGCAGTGGTTCTGCAATTTAACTTGTCACGCTCTTTCTTTTCTATTCATCCCGCCTCTCTTATAGTTCCTTTTGAAGGAGTTGAATCAATCATATGAAAAACAATAAAAAAATCGTTCTCGTTGGAACAGGGCTGGTGGGAATGAGCTTTGCCTACAGCTTAGTCGTTCAGGGGAATGTCGATGAACTCGTTTTAATCGACTTGAACAAAGAAAAAGCGATTGGCGAAGCCATGGACTTGCAGCATGCCGGCTGTTTTGCCAAAAAACAAATCCGCATGAAAGCGGGTGACTATGCCGACTGCAAAGGCGCCGATATTGTCGTCATCACTGCCGGCATCATTCAGCGCTCCGATCAGACCCGTCTGGATTTAACGGTCGATAACACAAAAATCGTCCAGTCGGTCACCGAGCAAATCATGGCTTCCGGTTTTGACGGCATCCTGATCGTGGCGACCAATCCGGTTGATTTAATGACAGCGGTCGCGCAGAAAGTGTCCAACCTTCCGACGAACCGGGTCATTGGTACGGGAACCTTGCTGGATACGGCTCGTTTGCGTTTTCGTCTAAGCGAATGTCTCCAGGTTTCTCCTTACAATATTCATGCTTACGTATTTGGCGAACACGGAGATTCGAGCTTTGTGCCATGGTCCCATGCCTGCATTGGAAGCAAGACCATACGGAATGTATTGAAGTCCCGTAAAATCGACGAAGACATGCTGGAAGAAGTCTTTGACGAGGTGCGCAATGCCGGGTACGAAATCGTCAATCGGAAAAAATCGACATATTACGGGATTGGAATGACGCTCAATCGACTTGTCCAAGCCGTTTTAAATGACGAAAACAGCATTCTTACCGTTTCGGCTAAACAAAATGGTGAATATGGTTATACGGGTATTTATAACGGGGTTCCTGCTATCATCGGGGCGAAAGGCGTCATTGAAAAGCTGGAGCTTGAGCTTGAACCCGCCGAGCAGCAGCGGTTTTTGGATAGCTGCCGGTTGTTAGAAAAAATCTGGACGGAAACTGTGAATCCGGTACTTGAGAGTCGTTAATATGAAAGACCTTTATATATTCGGAACGCTTGGCCCGGCCTGCCATGAAGTCGAAACGATTATGGCTTTGTTTCGGGCTGGTGCCACAGGGATGCGGCTGAACTTGTCGCATGGCAATCTGGCGCAACATGCCGACTGGATCGCCAACTTTCATATCGCGGCCAAGCGGTGCGGCGTTTCTCCTCAGCTTCTTATAGATATGCAAGGTCCGGAATTAAGAACCTCCGCTTCTTTATCGCCTTTGCCACTGGAAACAGATCATATCGTGATGACGAACACGCTTGGATTTCCGGATTGTGTGCGACCCTATTTAAAAACTGGTGTCCAAATCCTCGTGGACGATGGCAGGATCCTGCTTGAAACCGTAGATCATGAGAAATCCAAAGTTCTCCGGGGCGGCCTGCTTCTTCCCCGGAAAAGTATCACCATCCAAAATGTGTCGATCCCTTTGCCGGTTTTGACAAAAGAAGACTTCGATAATTTATCGTGCGCGGCGCAATATGGCGTCACCGGCATCATGCAGCCGTTTGTTCGCAGCACAGAAGATTTGATAAAGGTTCGTGCGCAAATGGATGCGTGTGGTCTAAAAAACGCCTGCCTATACGCCAAGATCGAATCAAAAGAAGGAATCGCGATGGCGGAATCCCTGCTTCCGTATTGCGATGAATTGATCATCGCCCGTGGAGATCTTGCCGATTCGGTTGGTCTTGTCCATCTGGCCAGCGCGCAGCACGACTTGGAGAAAATATGTCGCAGGCATGAAAAGCCGTATATGATCGTGACGCAAATGCTGCACTCGATGATGACTTCTCCCATCCCGACACGGGCGGAAATATCCGATATTTACCACGCGGTTTACAATGGGGCGTCCTCGATTATGCTGACGGGGGAAACGGCGTCTGGCTCTTATCCTGTCGAAGCGATGAACTATTTTGCACAAACCGCGTATACTGCTCTGAAAGACCGGGAGGATGGTACCTTTTAATTCGGGCACGTCTTCATGTCGTTTGTTTTACAGCTTTAAAGAAAAAAGGTAAAATCACTTTAAATAAAGCGGTTTTACCTTTTTAAGTTCTTCACGGTTTACGTGATATTTCTACTTTTGCTTCTCGAGCATCCCCTTCGTAATGATAGCCTTTTTATTGTTTTTCCAAACCGGTAAAGACGCCAAACTTGCCGGCTTTCTTTATCCGTGAAGCGATTCCGCCCGCTCCAGGATCAATCGTTTCACGTTTTCTTTTTCTTCTTCGGGCAAAAAAGATTGTTCGCACGCTTCCAAAAAGCGGCCAATATTTTTCAGCATCCGCTCAATCAGTCTTTCAGCTGTTTTCTTTTCAATCCCAATCGAATGCGCGAACTTCAAAAAATCGCCTCGCCTCAAATTTCGCTTTTTTCCATTCAACGTTAAAGCCATTTGATCGAAATCTTTAGACATTATGATGTTAACAGGAAGCTGATCATATACCGGAGAAAGCTGATACACCCCTTCTTTGTTTTGAATCAACGAAAAGTTTTTTAAATGCATATCGGAATTGCCAATGAGAAACGCAAAAACGAGTCGGATAAACAATTCAGTTAAGTCGAATTGATAGAAAGCCGAATATTTTTTTATTGTTTTTGCGCACCGCTCATAAGAACTGTTGTATTTGTCTTCCGTCAAACGTTTCTGAAGCTGGCAAAAATCTTCCATCGCCAGCTTTGTGACTTTTTTCTTTTTCTCCAACCGGTCAATTCGTTTCGTGATATACGCCAACGTCCCATCTTTTAATCGAATCAACCCGAATGGAACGGTAGGAATCTTAGCAATTTGCGCAAGGCGCATTCCCAACTGCTCAAATTCTGGAAGATAGGAAAATTTTCCCGTTTGTGGTTTTAAAATATATCCTGCCGGATAATCTACGATCGTTAACCGCGATCCCTTCTCTTCTTCGATCAAATGCAAAGAAAGCTTTTTTTGAACGCCAGGCACCGTATATCCTTCGCTTACCGTTTTTCGAGCGATTTCCCGCAAGATCGAATCATCTAAATCAAGAACCGGATGCAAAGTCATTCCGAAAAATTTTTTAGTACATTCTGTATGCCATTGTGACTCCATTTCTTCCGGCGCGGGATCGACGATCTCCTTTCCGCAATACAAACATTTCATCTTTCATTCTCCCCCCATATGGATACATTTCCAATGGCATCTTTACAGGCGACAAGCAATACGCCAAAACGATCTTTACGATCGAGCTTCCAGTTTCGAACCGTCACATCATATAGCCAGCCTTCCGGAATCAATCCATCAAAAAAAGGAAATAACACAGACGATTCATAAGGTTCATCATGAAGCGGCAAAGTCAAACTGACGTCCTTCGCATCTTTCATGGCTAAATAGTCTTTTTCATAGGAAAACCGGTATCCGCGATCCGTCTCTTCAATCGTTCCGGCTTTTCGTTCCTCCACCCATACACTTCCTTTTCTCATTCCTCGCTCCGATCCAAATCACCCGGCACCGCTTCCTTGCCAAACATCCGCAGCGCCTTGTTCACCTTATCCATTCGAACCGTTTCCTTTCCCTGTTCCAGCTCACGGACAAACCGCAGTCCCAGTCCGGCCCGCAGCGCGAACTCCTCCTGCGTGATTCCCAGTTTTCTTCGTTCCGTTTTGATATAGTTTCCAATCGTTGTCATGTTTTTATTTTATACCCTTTCGGGTATATATTCAACAAAAATAGCCATTTTATACCTTTTCGGGTATAAAATTGGACATTCAGCACAAATCAACACCCGAACGGGTATACTTTCGGTTATGAATGTCCACTTTCCATCCAGCCGCCAAAAGAAAAAGGGCACTCGCCCTTTTAAGATTTCTGTTTCATACGCTGGGAACGATACCGGTTCATAACCCCCATGAACTCCTGTTTCCTTACCCGGCAAAAGTCCCGTTTTCCAAGGACCCGCAATCCCTCGCTGTCGATTCGCTCTTCCAGCCTGTCCGCGACTTCCTTCAACGTCCTCTTTCCATCAATCAAATGCCGATGCGCGTACAAAACCATCGCGCCCAGCGTCGGCAGCTGTTCCGGATCCACCAGCTGTTCCACCAGACGCACATCCAGCGGTTCCCGGTCCAGCACGATGGCGTCCAGTCCTTGCGATTTGATTTTGACCCGGTCGGATCGCAAAGACGCCAACGGCAGTGGAACACGCGATGTAAAGAAGCGCTCCGGTGCCAGTTTTCGTTCCGGCGAGCACAAATACGGGAACGCCAGCGCCATCTCTTTCGCTCTGGCGGTCACATCCATCGGAATGTAGTGATCCATCTGCAAAACCAAATCGGCCTGCTCGAAAAACGCCCCCGAACTGCCGGCAACCAAAATCGTGCTGACCCCCGCCCGTTCAAACAACTGTGAAATGCGATAGACAAGCGGTGTGATCGGCTCGTGATCCGGATGGACGACTTTTTGCATCAAAGCGTCGCGCACCATGAAGTTGGCCGCGCTTGTGTCTTCGTCAAACAACAAAACTTTCGCGTCCGCCTCCAGCGCCTCGCTCACGCCCGCCGCCTGCGAAGTAGATCCGGACGCGTCCTCGCTCGAAAAGGCGCGTGTCGACTTGTCGCCCGGCAAATCGCGGATAAACGCCTCGATATTGTCGTTCTCGATGCTCCGTCCATCTTCCGCTCTTGACTTCACCGCGCTCTCGTCACACAAGACATATTCCCGTCCGTCATGGGCGATATGGTCATATACGCCCCGCTCCAGCGCCTCCAGCAGCGTGGACTTACCATGGTATCCGCCGCCAATAATCAGCGTAATTCCTTTTTTGATTCCCATTCCCTTGATTGGCTTGCCGTGCGGAACCGGAATTTCCACGCTCAGCGATTCCGGCGAAATAAACGGCACCGCATCCCGCATCGGCGACTGTGAAATACCCGATTTTCTTGGCAAAATGGCCCCATCCGCCACAAACGCCACCAGATCGAGTTTCTTCATCGCTTCCCGCAACGCGTGCTGGTTGTCGGCCAGCGAAATCGCCTCCCGCACCCGTTCCAGATTTTTCATGCTTAAATTTCCCGCGATCAAGTTGTTTAAAATCATTTCAGGCAAATAATTGCACACGATCTTAATCAACTCGTCCGATAAGACCCGCCGTCCGTTGGCCGGAAATCCAATGTGAAACCGAATGGTAATTTCCTTTTCGTCGATATGGCAGGCGCTTCGCTCCATCACTTCCTGCTGCGGCCGACTCACATAAATCACGCCGCTTTTTCCACTTCCGCGGCCTTTGTATGGATCGTTTTTCAACGCCTCGTAAAAAATCCGCAGCAATGTATCCTCCAGCGCGATCCGGCGATGTCGAACCTCCCAGCTCTCCTTTTCAAAAGAGTTTGGAACCCGAACCGACACGTCGCTTGGCGCCGCGAACGGATCGCCCTGCACATGGTCGACGGAAAACACATAGCCATCGCATTGATATTCTCCACGACAATCCTTGTATGCCGGATAACCTCTTCCCTGTATTCTTTCACAAACTTTGATAAAATCCCGTTGTGTCTGCATACTGTCACCTCTCATCAATTATCTTAACGAAAACAGGACAATTAAACTTGTCTAACGCAACCTGACACGTTGTGTAATCCCACTTTTCAGCAATCCATACAATCATTGCGGGTTTTCGCAATCTCGAAATCCTCTTCCGGTTCGCGCGTGATCCGGTATGGAAATCCGGAAACTCCCGTCAGGAATTCTAAAAAAAAGCCCGGTCCTTTTTATACCGGACTTGCGTTGGCTCCCGCGCTAGCGTACAAACACATACACCGAATACGCGACATAAAGCAAGACGAACAACACGCCTTCCTTTTTGGAAATTTTCTCGTTGCGCGACAAGACAAATAAGAGCACCGCCACCAGCAGGACAAGCACACAATCCACCACCGACTGCGCGTTGATCGCGTACGGGGCGATCACCTTGGCGTTGTTGACGAAACCAGGCAGAATGTGTAACAGCTCTTTTTAGCAATCAATACAATAGCTGTGGGGGTTTTGCGATATGAAGTTTTTTTCTTGTAATACCATTCTTTTTTGATAAAATAAAAAGTCTTGACAGGGGACTTTGTCCCCTGATTTATACTCTTAAGAAAAGACAACTATATAGGAAGTCAAGTATAAAATTATGAAATAGTTTGAAATATTATTGCTTGATTTGTTGTCGATT
>NZ_CAXHOA010000010.1:6625-108389 GCF_964018005.1 uncultured Dubosiella sp. | reverse complement strand
AGATGGTAGATTTTATTCGTTTGCTCAAAAACCCGGAACATAAAATCATAATCCTGCGCGCCGTCATACTCTTTTTTCATTCCGCCAATTCGCTTTACAATATCCATATTCACAACAAAAAAGTGAGTAATGTAGTTATGAGAACGAAAAAGGTCGATATTAAAATCCGGTTTAAAATTTGGATCCGCAAAAACGCCTTTCGAATCATCGTATTTGTCTTCGTCTGTGTAAACCACATCATATTTCTGGTTCTGGAGAACATTCACCACTTCGTACAAAGCGTTATACTCCAGAAAGTCATCATGGTCATACAACCCTAAATAATCGCCAGTCGCCATTCCCAAAGCCGCGTTCATATTTCCTGAAATCCCGTAGTTTTTGTCCAATCGTTTTAACTTGATCCGTTTATCGTTTCCATAATGAGAAGCGATATACTTTGCCACCTTTTCATTCGAACTTCCATCCGCGATACAAAGTTCCCAGTTGCTGTAGGATTGATTCAATACGGAATCTATCATTTCCTTTAAATACGATTCTTTTGTGTTATACGTCGCTACAATCAAGCTAATTTTCGGCGTGTAGGAAAACTCGACTCGTTTTTGTTCCTCCAGCTGCTGGGCCGTGATCCGCTGCCGTTCAAACCAAACCGGATAAGGAGAAAAAGAACCTGGCCCAAGCGAAAGACGCTTCATAAACCCACGGACGCCATTGTTTTTTAAATATTCATACGCGTTGTAAATCCGTTGAGGATTTGCCGCCTTCAAATAAGAAATCCAAAGGTTATCTCTTTTTTTCAATTCCCGCTTGATTGGAACCGTACGAGTCGAAGTGTCGCCTACAATTTTTAATTGGTAAACACCGTCTTTTGTCACTGGAAAATTGATTCGAAAGCCACACATGCTCTGGCTTGAATCAATCATCTTTAACTGGACTAAATCTCTGCGCGTCTCGATCCGAACCGTGGAAGGAACTTCCACATTTTTTTCATCCACAATCGAATAGGAAAATTGGGAATTGGCCTCATCCAGCGCCCATCCCACGAGAACAGCCATATTTTCATCTTTCATTTCAGAATAATCGTCAATCGAATATTCGATGACTTCCTTATCAAGAAAACGGCTAATATCCCGTCCATTCAACTTTAAAATGGTTTCCTCACGACCTTCTACGGCCGCTTTGATTTCCAGACTCTCTAAATACGCATTGGAATTCGCTTTTACCATGAATCCAACATGAGGATCTACCTGAAATTTTGGAAAACTGCCCGCTACATCATAGCGGGTAATGGGTAAAATTTCACAAGGTACTTCCTGTCCGTTGATATACAATCGAATGGAACGATCCGCCTCTTTCTCATGAAAGCACCATCCATTGATTTGAATCAATGTTCCCTCTTTTTGTTTCCGAAGCCGCAATCCATCAATGGATGAATGAAATTCTTTTTTCATGAAGTCCTCCTATAACTGTTCCGCAAAACCTTTTTCCAGCTTTTTAAAAATCAAATAGCCAATCCAAGTCGTTACAACACCCAACAAAAAGACAAGCGCCAATGGTTTCCAATCAAACCATTGATGATACATAAACGCGTCCCGGTAAGCATTAATAATCGTAGTCATTGGATTCAAAGAAATTAGCTGATATAAAATGCCTGCCGAACTAAACTGCTTCAACTGATAAATAATTGGCGTTCCATACATCAGCATATTCAAAATAAATTGAACGATATTTTCAATATCCTGAATATAGGCATTCAACGCGCTTAAAATAAAAACAATGCCCAACGCGAGCGTCGCCTCTACGATCGCGATGACGGGTACAAGCACGATTTGGATTGAAACACCCACCCCGGTTCCTAAAAGGAACACAATAATGATAATACAGGAAATAAAGAAATTGACCAATCCGCTTGCCACCGTTGAAATCGGAAGAATCTCCCGAGGAAAATACACTTTTTTTATAATTCCCGCATTCGACTTAATAATAGTAGTTCCCGCGCCAACCGTTGTCATAAAGAAACTCCATGGAATCAATCCGGTAATCAAATAAATCAAGTAATTTTCGCCATCCATGGCCCCTCTTCCCATTAAATAGGGAAAAACGATCCAATATACCACCACTTGTAAAAGCGGATTGATGAAAGACCACAAAATTCCTAAAACAGAACCTTTATAACGCCCGCGGATATCTTTTTTTATATTTGTTTTTAATAACTCGCGATACGCGTACAAATTTTTAAATAGTTTCAAAATAGACCTCCCTACTCAATCGTAAAGACAATTTCTTTTTCCGCTAAAATTGTTTCATTCAACCTGTTGAATACTTTTAATTTATGGGAACCTGGATCATACTGATGCAGCGGGATGCTGACTTGCCATCCCAACGTGTTTTTATCAATGAATCCAAGATACGTTTCCGCATAGGCGTCATAGACATCCTGACGTGGAGTTCGAACGACATCTTTGATCGGCTCGCCATCCAGTGTGATCATCAGCTGCGCATCGTCGCTATTTGACAATTCCCATCCCGCGCAAAACAAAGTTTGCTCATTTTTTGAAAACGTCGAGAAGTCTCTTGGCCGGTCGACAAACACGATTCCTTTCACTTTTTCTTTTCCGGATTCGATAGCTTTCCGCCTCTCGTTGTGATGATCCTTCTCCACCTGCTTCAAATACTCGTCAATCACATACGTCGGATCGCCATCCAGCTTAAACTCGCCCTTGTAAATCCAAATCGCGCGGTCGCACAATTTTTTCACGACATCCAGACTATGCGTAACAATCACGATTGTTTTATCGCTGTTTTTTAACTCCTCCAGCTTGTCAAAACATTTATCTTGAAAATGCTGATCACCAACCGCCAAAATCTCGTCAATCAACAAAATTTCCGCATCTACGTTGATCGCGACCGAAAAAGCGAGCCGCATATACATTCCTGACGAATACGTTCGAATCGGATTGTCGATGTTTTCACCCAATTCGGAAAATTCAATGATCTGGTCGATGCGCTGGTCAATTTCCTGATGCGTGAGTCCGAAAATCGACGCGTTGAAATAAATGTTTTCACGACCTGTAAAATCCGGATGGAAACCCGCTCCCAGTTCCAAAAGCGAGGTTAGTTTTCCATCGGTTTCGATTGTGCCTTGATTTGGATAAATAATTTTTGTCATCAACTTTAATAAAGTCGATTTGCCGCTTCCATTCGTTCCAATCAAAGCGACCGTCTCTCCTTTTTTTATATCCAGGCTAATATCTTTCAATACTTCTTTAATTTCATAATTTCCACTCTTCCAAAATATGAGCCGCTCCTTCAAAGTATTCGCCCGATCGTATTCAACTTTGAAGTGCTTCGACATCTTCCGCACTTCAATCGCGTTTTCCTGGTTCATACATCACCTCGTCATAATTTCTTTCATCTTTCTATTATAAAACAAAAGAGTGCCCTATGGACACTCCCAATTTATTCATCTTCCATTGCCCAGTTCGGATTGTAGTAGTCAGCCATGTTGTCCTCTTCCACATTGTCGTTGACCGGCTGCTCATAAGACGAATCTCCATACACGTCCTCCGGTTCCATTAAATCGTCAGACCGGTAAGGCGTATACGCGTCGGCATCCGGATCCGGCGCGTATGGATCGACATTCAAATCGTTCTCTTCGTCCGTGATTTCCTCTTCGTCGTCATTGGTCTGCATCGAACCGGCCGGCGCCGTTTCGCCCGTGTCCTCCACAGTATCGGCCGAGTCGCCTTTTAGCACCGCTTGCAGCTTCTCGCGGGCCACCTCTAAAGAATACTCGTCCGGAATCGTGACATACGCCGCCGTTCCCAGCTCCGCGCAATACTCCGTCGAACCCTCGCCCCGCAATGAGTAGCTTTCAAATTTCCAGTGCGGATTCATCGTCAGCTGGTAGCGCATCAAATCCTTGATTTGACTCGAAGGCATATCAGTCTCGAAAGCGCCGCCCACCGCATCCACAAACCTGCCGTAGTTCAGCAAAATCGTCGGGCTCGTAATCTTATCCAAAATCGCGCGCAACACGATTTGCTGGTTGCGCACCCGCTGGTTGTCCCCATCCAAATAGGCGTGGCGTTCTCTGGCAAAAGCAAGCGCCCGCTCTCCCTCCAAATGGTTTCTTCCTTCTTTTACGCCTTCCAGCGTTTCATTGGCGTAAAACGTTTTGACAGCCAATCCTTTTTCGACGTCGATATCAATTCCATTGAGCGCGTCAACCAAATTAACCAGTGAAGAAAAATTGACCCGAACCGTGTAATTGATATTGATTCCCAGCGCTTTTTCCAGCGTCGCTTCCGTCGTTTCGATTCCATGAAGCCCCGTATGCGTCAGCTTATCCATTTCGCCTTCCGCGCATCCCATCGCGCTTGGGCAAGCCATCTCCAAATAGTAATCCCGCGAAATACTCGTCATTAAAACGACACCGCTTTTCGGATTCACCGTCACGAGCATGTTCACGTCGCTGCGCGAGTTTTCTCCTAGCGAACCGTACGTGTCGTTTCCGCTAATCAGGACGGTAAACGGCTCTTTCGTCACATTGACCTGATCTTGCGAATCCGCTTTGATTTCCGGCTTCGGCGTATAGTAAACCTCTTGATAAATCGTTTTGGTTTCCGTCGTTACGAAGGTGTACGGCTCCACATCGTGAACGATTCCCAGAAAGCCATCGTTCATAATCATCGCGTCGATCTCTCCGTTGTACAGCGCCGCCGTCATATCGACCATTGAAGGATACTCGCTTTCATTGACCGTTACACCTGCCTTTTGAAGAGCGGTTTCAATCAACCGGGTTCCTTGCGCGTCCTGCGCCGGGCATATGCCCACCGTTTTTCCTTTCAATTCCTGAATATCCTGAATGGAAGAACCGGCCATAACGCGAATCGTCGCCGTGTTGGCTGTCTTGTCCGCCAAATCGTCAATTTTCGCGAACATTTCATCCGTCTTGTAAATGTAGTAGTTTCCCGCGCCATACGCAATCGTGAAAATCAAAACCAGAACGGTGATGAAAAAGCGCATTCCCGTCTTCCAGGCCTTAAAATACGTCAGCAAAAACAACAGGAGCGCAATCACGATCACGACTCCAATCACAGGGAGCAAATACGATACCGGGAGAATATTCAATTTGTAAATCTGGAAAGAAAGCAGCAGCGAAAACACCACCAAAAAAGGCGCCAGTAGTTTCGCAAACAGCCCTTTCCGTAATTTTCGTTTCTTTTTCATAAGTACGGTTCCCTTCAGCTTCAAAATTTTATCATAAGTTTGGAAGTGTTCCCTTTATTTTTTATAATTTCACATATTGTTTTTTGAAAGCACAGAAAAAGAACGAGAGGCACCTCTCGTTCCTCAGATTTTCACTCACTTCATGGATCGCGTTTTCCATACCGCGCATTCATTCGGTCGATGGATTGATTGATATCTTCGGCCAAGACGGAAATCACATCGGTTTCTTCATCTGTAAACAAATTAAAATAGTATCGTTTCCATTTTTTCGTCTTCGTATCGAAGACGACCAGTGTATCGGGAATGGAGGAAAACACGCAGTTCTCGATCGCGAGCTCATTTTGGAACACGAGCCCGGTTCGTTGATTTCTCTGGATTTCCTTTTCCTTTCCGGAAACGATGCCGGATCCGATATTTCGCTCCTGAAAAAAGTCGCGCAGCGCCTTTGTTTCCAGTAGCTCCTCACCGAATAAAGCGATTTTCATTTGGCTTAGCGATTAAAGAAGAAATTCGGGATTTGATCGTCCTGATTCGTTTCCTCGACGGCTGTCGTCACTACCCCCGGATTGACCGGCGTTTGGATGGCAGGCTGTGTAAACAGCGCCTGCGAGGACTGAGCTAGTTGAACTTGCGGATTTTCGCTTCTTTTCTTTCTTGTTTTTTGTGTCTGCTCTTCAAAGCCGGTCGCAATCACCGTCACGATGACCGCGTCGCCCAGCTGCTCGTTAATGGCGATACCGAAAATGCAGTCCACATCGCCGCCAGCGGCATCCTGAATGACCGCCACCGCGTTTTGCGCGTCGTACAGCGAAACTTTGTCGCCGCCTGTAATGTTGATAATCGCGCTCTTCGCTCCGCTGATATTAGCTTCCAGCAAAGGCGACTGAATGGCTTTTTCCGCAGCGACAACCGCTTTGTCTTCGCCTTCAGCCATACCGATTCCAATCAGCGCGCGTCCCTGGTTTTGCATCACGCTGCGAACATCGGCAAAGTCAAGGTTGATTAACGCAGGAACCGCGATCAAATCGGAAATCGTCTGCACGCCTTGACGCAATACATTGTCCGCCGCCTGGAACGCTTCCTCGATCGGCTTTCTTCCAATTACTTCCAGAAGATTGTCGTTGGATACGATAATTAAAGAATCCACATACTTTTTCAGTTCGTCGATTCCTTCCGCCGCGTTGTTGGCCCGGCGGCGTCCCTCGAACGTGAACGGACGGGTAACGACGCCAACCGTCAACGCGCCTTCCTCTTTGGCCACTTTCGCCACGAGAGGCGCCGCGCCGGTTCCGGTTCCGCCGCCCATTCCGGCTGTGATGAACACCATGTCGGCGCCATTCACCGCGTCGCGCAGCTCGCTTTCCGATTCCTCGGCCGCCTTGCGTCCGTATTCAGGATTTCCTCCGGCACCCAAGCCTTTGGTCGTTTCTTTTCCCAAAACGATTTTATTGTCCGTCGGCGAGTTTTTCATCACCTGAACATCCGTATTGCAGATGTAAAATTCCACTCCTTTGACACCGTCCGCGACCATGCGGTTTACCGCATTGCTTCCGCCGCCGCCGACGCCAAATACTTTAATATTCGCTACTTGATTGAATTCTGGCATATTTTCCGGTTCCTCCTGTTTTAATCCTTATCCGCTAATATAACGCTTTTCATCTTCTTCGTGAAGCCCCCATCGCCATCTTTCGATTTCTGATTGATGGAGTCGATACTCGCTTCCAGTTCGTTGTTGTTGACAGAGATCCTTTCGTCATTGCGGATCCTGTTCGTATCCTGCCACACAAAGGCGGCACCCAGATCGGCCACGAACGAGCCGTCTCTTGCGCCAATCGTTGAAGTTTCATAAACGATCGTTTCCGCGCAAAACGAATCCGCCAGCTCTTTCAAAACAGCGATGTTGCTGCCTTTTCCCGTCATGACGAATCGCGTTTTCCCATTGCGCACAATCGGCTCGCAAGCGGTATTGATTTCCGCGATATACTCTTTCAAGCGGGGAAGCGTCACTTTCGCCAATTCCTCGGCGCTGATCTCGACGCGGTCGTCTTCCTTTTGCTCGATATAGACGATGACGTCGCTGTTTTCCTCTTCCCGACTTGAAAATATATTTTGCAGAAGCCGATAGCCAATCTCGTCGGAGAGATTGTACTTTTCCTTTAATGGTTCAATGATCCAGTTGAAGCCTTTGTCGATCTGGGCGACCGACATCAGCTTTTCATTCATAAACAAACCAAGTGAAGTGTGCTGCGCCTCGATCGAAAGCTGAACGATTGCCCGGTCCTCGCTTTGCTGCAAGGCTGCGGTTTCCTGTCCACTCGCGTAGACGTCAAGACACAAGTCGAGAATTTCCAGATTTGCCAGTTCAATGCACTTTGCAAATTCATAAATCGTCTGCTTGTCGCCATACAGCAAGTCGACGTTCATATAAAAATCGGTGCATTCTTCGCCTTTCGGCATCTTTTTCGATTCATTTCCATTTACGATATATGTAATTCGATTCGGATTCACATACTCGACATCGTCGCCCATCCTTTTCTGGATCGCCTTTTGATATCCCTGCTGAATATGAAACTGCCGGATCGTTTTGGTTCCGTCCTCAATCTGCACATGGACTTTTTGAGAATTTCTTTTCACATTGATTGATGGAATGATCAAAATAACCCGTTCGATACGATATCCAAGGGCCGCTTGCGCGCTCTTGGTCGCTTCGCGAACCGCTGTCACGACCATGGATTCATCGAGGATCTTTCCATTCTGAATGCCCGAACAAGCAACGCGCTCGACTCTCAGAACATTCGATCTCGATTCAAAGATCTCCATGACGACGAGCCGGACTTCCTGATCAGCAAGCTCAATCGCTGCATAAACTTTTTTACTCATTCGACATCTCCTTCATGCACTTCGCGTCTATTATAACCTATTCGCTTCCGTTTTTTAAGGCGATTTTTTCAATTCCTTTTATATCGTAACAAATTCTTTGAAAAATAGGTGCCCGCTTGCCTATTCAAGTGTCACCTGCACATCGGAATTCGTGTCGATCTGCGTGCCCGCCGGAATGTTTTGCGCCACCACTTTTCCATAACCCGATGTCTGGATCCCGATTCCGGTCAGCTGCCAAAACGCCGTGATGTCCTTGCGTGTCCATCCCGTCATATCCGGCATCGTGATCGTATTGCCATTCGTCAGCAGGAACACGCGGTCGTACGAGTACACCGTCTGCCCCTCTTTCGCGAACTGGTCGATGACCGTGTTTCCATCGCCAATCATGACGAGTTTCACGTTTTTGTCTTTCATCTTTTCGTTGGCGTACTCAATCGAGTGGTTGATGAGCGCCGGCATCGTATACGTCGCCCACGTGTCCCCTTCCTGCGGGGCCGAAGCCTGCGCCGTCCCGTTGACCGCGTTGGCGATCAGCGCCGCCTGCATAATCGTTTTAAACGGCTCGGCCGAATAGCCTAAATAATTGGTCGACTGCATGCCCCAGTACACCATGATTTTCGGGTCGTTTCCTGGCGCCGCCGCCATGACCGAAGACGTATAGTTGTTTTCGTCGTACTTGTGCGTTTCTTCATTGAAAATCTCGCCCGTTCCGGTTTTGGCGATTATGTCCACCCCGTCGATTTTAAAGCGGTCACCAGTCGCGCCATCCGCCATGACGCCCGCCATCAGCTCCCGGACCTTCGCCGCCGTTTCCGCGGAAATCGGTTCCGAAACCACTTCCGGCTCGAATTTTTCCACGATCTGGTTCGTGTGCGGATTCATGATTTCCTCCACGACGTAAGGCTTCATCATCTTTCCATCGTTGAAAATCGCCGAATAAGCCTGCACGAGCTGCAAAATCGTCAAAGCTGAAGCCTGTCCGAATCCGGTTGATAAATAATCGGAAGCCGACGTAATGTTCTTTACCCCGGTTGTTTCCGGCACGAACGGAATGTCGACATACTGGTAAAATCCAAATTTATCCAGGTAATTGCTGAACTGGTCGTAATTCACGTAATTGGCGAGCAGCTCGCAAATCGCGATGTTGGACGAGAACGCAAGACCTTGCTCGAACGTGATCACGCCAAAGTTTTCTCCCAGCGCGTCGTTGATAACCGGATACCCCGTATCGGTTCCGTTGGCGACCCGGATAATTTTCCCGGCTCCGTCCTGCGTAAACGTAAAGGATCCCGCCGTATACGATTTTCCTGCCGGATACACCCCGGTGTCGATGGCGGTCGCGTACACAAACGGCTTCATGACCGATCCGGGTTCAAGGTTCATCTCGGTCATATCGTTCATATAGTTGGAAATTTCCTTTGGATTGTTTTGGTCAAACGTTGGGTAGTTTCCCCAGGCCAGGATCTTTCCCGTTTCGACTTCCACAACGATGGCCCACGCCTTGGTGGCGTTGTTGGCTTTGATCGTTTCTTGAAGCTGCGCCTCGACGATCGACTGCAAATTGCTGTCAATCGTCAAAATAACGTCGTCGCCGTCAATCGCTTCCTTGTAGACGTTCAACGTGCCCGGAAGCAAGCTTCCGTCCACCATTTGCTGATACTGGATCTTTCCGTCTTCGCCAGACAAGTACTCGTCAAGCGTTTGTTCCAGTCCCATTTTCCCCGCGATTTTCTGCTCATCTTCATCAAACGCGGCAAACCCGACCAAACTGGACGCGATGGGAGAGGACGGATATTCCCGTTTGGTAGCTTCGACGAATCCAATGCCTGGAATATTCGCCTTCCGGATTTTTTCCATGACTTCCTTATCCAATCGTTTCGTGCCTGTTCCAAGCTCAGTTTGATTGAGCTCGTTTTGAATGGCTTTTTTCAAAATCGAACTCACTTGTTTTTCATCAATGTCCGGCAGCAGCTTTTTCAAGGCTTTGGCCGTTTTCGAAGGATTGGACACGTAATCCGGATCGCCGTTTTCATCGACGAGCGAATCGTCCAAATACGCCACGACCGTGTAGGCGGCGATTTCCTGGGCGATGATGTTTCCGTTTCGATCATAAATCTTTCCTCGCCCGGCTTCGACGGTCGTGTTGACAATCGAGCTTCGGATTTGAGAATTCAGAACATCCTGCTGGGACCAAATATGGCGATGCGTCGCCATTGTGTATATAATATTCGCGATCATGACGGTCGAGACGAGCAGCATCACGACCAGAAACGCGCGGATTTTTTGATTGGTTTGTTTGACGCTCATATCTTTCTTTCTCCTTCTCTATCGTCGCTGGCGCAGCCTTTCCGTTTGAAAGGCCTTATTTTCGTTTTCCAGTATAGCATACAAGCCCGCGATTTCGCTTCCTCCGATTGGAATTCCCGGACTCAAAATAAAAACCGCGCATGGCGGTCTTATTACTCATTGTCCCCAATGATATAAATGTTGTTCTGGTTATCCTGCACTTGATTTTCCAGCATACCCAGCATTTGTTTTTTGTCCTGCATTGTCCGAACCGTCGCCTGCAGTTCTTCGACTTCGTTTTGTTTTGCGATATTCTCAGCCGCGATTTGCTGCTCCGTGTTCGACAGCGTGATATTATAAGCGCTGACGCAGACCTTTGTGACAAAATAGAAAGCCAGCGACACAACGAAGACGATGATTGAAACTCGCTCGAATGTCCAGCGGATCCTTCTCTTTTTCCTATTCTTTTTTTTACTCGTCTTCATTGCGTTCGATTCCCCTTAGCTTTGCGCTATGAGAGCGCGGATTGATTGTAAGTTCTTCAACAGAAGCCGTGACCGGCTTGCGATTCAATAAACGATATTCTAATTTTTCTACCCCGATTTGTGGAATCCTTTTATCCACTTTTTTTGCGACGGCTACCGAACGAAAAGCGTTTTTCACGATTCGATCCTCCAGGGAGTGAAACGTGATCACAACCATTCTGCCGCGCGGTGCCAACCGTTTCAACCCCTCAATCAAAACGGTTTTTAATTGCGCGAGCTCGTGATTGACCTCGATTCGAATAGCCTGAAATACACGTTTGGCCGGATGCCCTTTTTTTCGAAGCACGGCGTTGGGAAGCGCTCGTTTGATCACTTCCACCAGTTGAAATGTCGTTTCAATCGGCGCCTTTTCCCGTTCCATGACGATCTGTTTCGCTATTTTATAGGAAAACGGCTCTTCGCCATAGGTTGAAAACACTTCGGTCAACGCCTCCAATGGGTATGTATTCACGACTTCGTAAGCGGTGAGCGGCGCTTCCTGATCCATTCGCATGTCCAGTCTGGCGTCTTCACGATAACTGAATCCTCGTTTTCCATCGTCGAATTGCGGCGACGAGACACCAAGATCCATTAAAATTCCATCTACTTGTTTTATATGGTACGCATCCAAAACCGATCCGAGTTTTTCAAACGGCGCGTGCACGCACGTGAAGTTCGTTCCGATTTTTTCCAGACGCGGCCGGCTTTCCTCGATTGCCTGCCTGTCCATGTCGAAGCAATACAAATGTCCTTCGGGACACCGTTTCAGGATCTCGCTGCTGTGACCGCCGCGCCCCAACGTGCAATCGACATAAATACCATTTTTTTTCACATCGAGCATCTCGATGGCTTCATTCAACAATACGCTTACATGTTCCATAAATTACAATTCCATAAAATCCGAAAGGCTCTCAGCGATTTCCTCGAAGCTTCCTTCCTCTTCTTCTTCCATGCGTTCCCATTTGTGCTTCGCCCAAATCTCGATGTGATTGGCGACGCCGACGATCATACATTCCTTTTCCAGCTCAGCAAGCGAAACCAAATTGGCCGGGATCAAGATCCGTCCCTGTCCATCCAGGTCGCATTCCGACGCTTTCGAAAGCATCAGGCGCTGATATTTCCGGGCATCTTTTTTTGTTGTGGGTAACATTGAAAGTTTTTCGTACACGATTTGCCATTGGTCCAGCGTGTACACATACAAGCAGCCATCCAGTCCACGGTTCACGACAACCCGCTCGCCAAGCTCCTCGCGAAACTTAGCTGGCATGATCAATCGCCCCTTACGATCGATGTTGTGCGCAAATTCTCCCATGAACACGTGCCATCACCCCACTCTCTGACACTTTTTACCACTTTGTACCACTATAATACATCAATAAGAATCTTTCATCAAACTATTTTGAAAAAACTTTACACGATGAAAGAAAATGTAATCTTGCCCCATAAAAAAAGCCAAAATCGAGTCATATGGCTTGAATTTCACAAGGGATTCTGTTTCGGTTTGCTTCGAAAAAAAACGCGAAAGCCGATAGAAAAACAACGCCTCGCGTATCAATTTCATGTATAATATTTTCGGACAGAAAGGAAACCAAATTCATGATGAATGCTCTACTTTTTTTATTGGGCCTATGTCCGATCCTGTGGCTGATCGTGGCATTGACCTTGCTGAAGTGGCCGACCTGGAAAGCGGCTTGCGGCTCGATGATTGTCGCGTTCGCGCTCGCCATGCTCGTCTGGAAACTGCCGCTTATGGAAACGTTGACCGCAGGACTTGAAGGAATTCTCATGGCCTTGTGGCCTATCGTCGTTGTCATCATCGCCGCCGTATTCACCTATAATTTAACGGTACGAACCGGCGCGATGGAAACCATCAAGCAAATGATGACTTCCGTCACCAGCGACAAGCGTCTTCTCGTTTTGCTCGTCGCGTGGTGCTTCGGCGGTTTTATGGAAGGAATGGCGGGGTTTGGAACCGCGATCGCGATTCCGGCCAGTATGCTCGTCGGACTTGGCTTCCCGGCTTTATTTTCCTGCCTGGTGTGCCTGCTTGCCAACGGGGTGCCGACACCATTTGGAAGTATCGGGATTCCAACCGTCACCTTGGCCAATCTGGTTGGGTTGGAAAACGCTCCGCTCTCGTTTACGGAAACGCTCCAGCTCACCCCATTCATGATTCTCGTTCCGTTTCTCATCGTTATCGTCACTGGAAAAGGACTTAAGGCGCTAAAAGGGATTTGGCCCATCGTTTTGATGTCGGGCTTGTCCTTTGTCCTTCCGCAAATGGCCGTCGCCTACTTTGTCGGCGCGGAACTTGCCGTCGTCGTAGGCTCCGTCTGCTCGATTGCCGTCACCGTTTTGCTTTCGATCAAGGTAAAACCGGCGCCGGAATACAAAATGGAGCTGGAAAAAGGAAAACCGCTGACTTTGAAGAAGGCGCTGCAAGCCTGGTCGCCGTTTATTTGCATTTTTGTGCTTTTGCTGGCGACAAGCAAACTGCTCCCGCCAATCAACAACTATTTGGAACAGTTTTCTTCGACCGTCTACGTGTATAGCGGCGAAAATCCAAACGCTTTAAAATTCACCTGGGTCAACACGGCGGGCGTCTGGATCTTCTTATCCGGCATCATTGGCGGTTTGATTCAAAAAGCGAACTGGAACACCTTCCGTTCCGTCTTTGTCGACACCCTCAAGCAAATGATGCCAACGATTCTAACAATGTGTTTTGTGCTCGCGTGCGCGAAAATCATGGGCTACGCGGGAATGATCACGTCCATTTCCGCCTTCGCGATCATGGTCACCGGATCGTTCTATCCGTTTTTCGCGCCATGGCTTGGCGCGCTGGGAACCTTCGTCACAGGTTCGGGAACGAGTTCGGGCGTGCTCTTTGGCGCGGTGCAAATGAACGCGTCCGAGGCGCTCCATCTGGATCCGTATTGGATCGTTTCGCTCAACTCGCTTGGTGTCGCGGCCGGCAAAATGCTTTCCCCGCAAAGCATCGCGATCGCGCTGGGCGCCGTGGATGGAAACGGACAGGACTCGAAACTTCTTTCTATGATCCTGCCGTATGGAGCCGCTTTCCTGCTGCTCATGTCCATGTTCGCTTATATCGGCACGATGTTTCTCGCTTAACTTTTCCCATCGCGCCCAAGGCTCGTTTCGACGGGCCTTTTTTCTTTTTGAAGCTGAAAAAAACCGCTTTCGCGGCTCTTTTCACAAATAAATATTATGAATGCGGTCAATCAGCTTTTGTAGCTTGCGGGTGCTGACGATTTCGTAATCCATGGAGTGCTCCTGCGGATATATGGAAAAATCGACCCGGCCAAGCTTTGTCGTTGGATCAAACCGGTACGACCGGCAGGAAGAATGGATTTGCCGCACCCCTGTGTAGCGTAAAAAAGGCTCAATGTTTTGATCGTTGATTCCCCCGCCCGGCAAAATCTCGATTTTTGTTCCGTAGCGTTTTTGAAGCTGGCGAATCAGCTCCATGCCTTGAATGGCGGTTTCTTCCATTCCCGAGGTGAGCAAGCGGTCCACGCCGCACTCGATCAACGTTTCGATGGATTGATAGGGATCAATGCTGACATCATACGCCCTATGGAAAACAGCGGTTTTTCCATAGGCGTGAATCAGGTCGACCATCTTTTTCACTTCCTCTTTTTGAATGGTTCCATTGGCTTCCAGCATGCCAAAAGCGATGCCGTCGGCGCCGGCTTCCAGCAGCGCCCTGGCCTCCTCAAACATGATTTCGAGTTCTGGTGTGTCGTAGCAAAATCCGCTTCCACGCGGACGCACCATGCAGATTACTTCTAGTTTTGTGTGGGTTTTTACTTTTCTGAGCGTGGCGGCCGTACATGTCAATCCTCCCAGCGCCATCGCGGAATTCAACTCCACGCGTTTGATTCCTGCCGCATCCGCTGTCAGACAATCTTCAAATCCCCCAGCACAAACTTCGATCAATGTGGATTTCATACTTTAATTATACCATCGTCAAAAGCAATCCGCCACGTAAATTTGAAAGCGCTTTCCTTGCTGAAAATTCAGTCTTTATTTTGTATAATGGGAAAAAGGAAAGGATGAAAATCATGAATGTGTATTTGGATATGTTTGTGACGTTCGCCAAAATCGGCGCGTTCACATTTGGCGGCGGCTACGCCATGCTGCCCATGCTACAAAGCGAAGTCGTCGAGAAAAAAAGATGGGCCACCGATGACGAGCTGTTGGATTATTTCGCGGTCGGGCAATGTACGCCTGGCGTCATCGCCGTCAACACGGCCAGCTTTATCGGCTACTATAAAAAAGGAATTCCGGGAGCGATCGTGGCGACGGCCGGCGTCATCGCGCCAAGCCTCGTCATCATTTTGCTCATCGCCTCTTTGCTGACAAATTTTGCGGAGTACCCGATCGTTCAGCACGCGTTATCGGGCATCCGGATCGCGGTTTGCGTTTTGATTTTCCAGGCCGTCATCAAAATGTTTCGTTCCGGCGTGAAAGACGGGTTTGGGATCCTCGTGTTTGGCGCGGCGCTCGTATGCTCTTATTTTTCCGTGCTGCCAACGATTGTGATCGTTTTGATGGCTGGCGTTTGCGGGGTGCTCATGCAGCTTTGGAATATGCGGAAGGCGGTGAAAAAATGAATTTTTCTTTGCTTTGGACATTGTTCATCGAGTTTTTCAAAACCGGTTTGTTCGCGTTGGGCGGCGGGCTTGCCACGATTCCGTTTTTATACGAAATGATGGATACGTATCATTGGTTCACGACAAACGATTTAATGAATATGATTGCCGTTTCCGAATCAACACCGGGCGCGATGGGCGTCAACATGGCGACGTATGTCGGCTATCAGGCGATGGGAAACAGCTTGATTGGCGGTATTGTCACGACGATTGGTCTGGTGACGCCGAGCGTGATCGTCATTTGCGTGGTGGCCAAATTTTTAAAGGCGTTTAAGGAAAGCCACTGGGTGCAGGATATTTTTTATGGCTTGCGTCCTGCGGTGACCGCGATGATCGCGACGGCGGGTCTTGGCGTGTTCGTGGCGATGGTTTTCCCGAATCAAGATTTGTCTTTTGGGTCGCTTTCGATTTCATGGATCCACCTTGGGTTCTTCGCGCTCCTTTTTCTTGGTACGACGTTTTATAAAAAGATGCACCCCATTGTCATGATTGTTTTGTGCGCGTGCATCGGCATTCTCTTTTCCCTTTAAAAAAGAAGCCAGCTTGGCTTCTTTTGCTTTTATGTTCTCTCAGCGCGCGAGTTTTCCATTCCAGTCTTCGATACCACCGATATTTTCAACGTGATAGCCGCGCTCCTTCAAAATCGTCTGCGCCAGCTGCGCCCGGCGTCCGCTCAAACAATACAATTCGTATTGTCGATCGGGATCCAGCCGAACTTTTGAACACTCGTTCAGCGGAATGTTGATCGCGCCGGGAATGTGGCCGCTATCGTACTCTTCCGGCGTCCGTACGTCAATGATCGTGTCGTCTCTTAATTTTGCTTCTTCGACGAGATGGTCGATATCCATGTCGGTTCCTTCTTTCCTTACAGGGTCATGTTCTGTTTTTCAAACAATTCGTACGCCTCTTCTAGCGTAATATGGAATTTTGATAAGCGAGCCACTTGTTCGTTGGCTCCATGCTCGCTTTCGCCAGGAAGCTGATAATCGGTAAAAATCAAATCCTGGCTGTTGACTCCATAATATACAGCACATTCCGCTTCCGGTCCTAAACGATTCATATCGTTTTCCAGATCGCCTAAAATAGATTCTGACGGATAGTCAATCGTTGGTTCGGCGTTTAGCTGCCCTAGGACGATATTCCAAACTTCTTTCGTCGCTTCCCCGTCTTTCAGCAGCCGTTCCACTGTTTCTTTGGATAGTCCGGTTTGCTCACAAAGATCGGATTTTGTCATTCCGTTTTCTTTCAAGATTTGTTCAACCCACTTGCCTGTTCTTTGTTGTGCCATACACAATCCTCCCTAGCAAATCATAGCAAAAAATCCCCTCGACCCGCTATTTTGATGCTTGAATCCCTCTCAAAATCAGGTACAATTAAATAGAAGGAAAACAAGATTAGAAAGAAGGTATTTGAATATGGTTATTGTATTATCGACACCCCTTGTCAAGATGTTGAAGAAGACAGCTCTCTCCGTTCCAAACGTGTACGAGATCAAAACAGTGAAACAAAACTGCTTCCTCTACGTAAACAACGACGAGAGCCAGGCGGACAACATCGCGCTCATTAAAGGTGCCATCAAGAAAAAACACGGCGATGGATTCGTCTACAAAGTGTATGGCGTGTTCAACGGTAAAGTGGATCTCTCCCAAAACAAAACGGACGAGGAAAAAATGAAGGACGACTACTTCACAAAAGGTAAAAAAGACATTACCGACGAGGAAGTGGCGGAGTTCAAAGCGAAAAACAATTTGTAAAAAATGAGGGCGACGAACATCGCCCTTCATTTTATAAAATTTCTTTCAAATCATTTACGATTTCTATATCCGCGGGAAGCCAGTCTACCGTATCCAGTTCGTTTTTTAAAAGCCATCGAGCCCCCTCATGTTCCACAAGTACGATCTTTCCAGATTGGATCGTGCATAAAAAACAATCCATATGCAAAATAAATGCAGGATATTCATAATCGACTCGCTGAAAAAAGCGATCAATAGAAATCTCAATTTTTAATTCCTCTTGAATTTCTCGGATAAGGGCTTGTTCCTTTGTTTCGCCGGATTCAACCTTTCCTCCTGGAAATTCCCAACCACCTTCAAATTCTCCATACCCGCGTTGCGTCGCTAAGATTCGATTGTCTTTTACGATGATTGCCGCAACGACTTCGATTTCTTTTTTCATTTTCTTACCTCGTCAAATAATCGTATATATCTTGGCGTACCGGCGTTTCCAATTCGTACTCGATTTCCACCGCGTTTTCTTTACCTACTTGGATTTCTTCCGTTTGCCCAGTCGCAAAGATTTTCCCCAAATAATAAAACTCTTTGGATTGCTTGTCATCTTTATTTTTACGAACAAACAAATACATTTCAATACCTAGCTCTTTGGCTTGAAGCGCTTTCTGTACATCTTCACTTTCAAGTGTCCGTTTCGATTTTGAAATCGCCCGAAGAATCGTTGGAGAGAGGAAGCGATCCTCATATTTGATGGTATCCGCAATGGATTCATCTTTTTGATAGTTAATAAAAACAGGATATGTTTTTGTCTTAGAATCATATTTATAGCCACCAATGTTTAAAGCAACTTCGCCTTTTTCCCAGTCCAATAAACGACATACATCTTCATACGTATACTTCTCATACAGCACAAATGGAGAATGGTCCACATGACTTGAAAATTGATCTTTATATCGCTGAATGCCAAACTTTACGACTTCTTTTAAGCTGGATACAAAATACTCATTTTGTAAAAAATCAGAAAATCTTTCACTGATTTCATAGTCTCCATTTTTTTCTTGAATCAAAATACAATTTGCATACGTCGCCTTCCCGGTTCCAGACGCAAACTGATTCGTGAATAAATTGATCAAGTTTGTTTTTGTATACGGTCCAACCTGGATCGCGTATTCCTTTTCCAAACGTTCCTCCAGTTTTGAAAAGATTCGCTTTTCCTTGTTCAACAAGATTTCTATCAACAACAATTCATGGATCCGCTTTCCAGACGCAAATTTTTTAGAAACATATTCCAAATTTTTCAATTCTAGTTTGGATAGCCTGGGAAGATGCGTTTTTTCATACTTCATTAAAAAAGCTGGATAAGATCCACTATAATCAATGATTTTCAATGGATCAATGGATCCAAATTCATCAAATTCAATAAGCGTTGGTGTGCGTCCTAACTTCCATCGAAGCTGCTGATAACTTTCTTTCAATAATTTGAGCGTCTGCAAATTTGCTTGATCAATAGAACGAAAGATTTTTTCTCGCGCCACTTCATCAAAATGGATCGTCGAACAGCCTGGAATCATTCGTTCGCCTTCCATCACAAAGCGGCGCAGCGTATCTTTATTGTATGTGCGATCCGAAGAAAGAGCGACAGGTATCATATAGTTTGTCTGGTAATTGCCGATAAAGTCTAAAATAACGACAAATTCTTTTTCAAGATCTTTCCGCAATCCCCGGCCAATTTGTTGGACATAAATAATGGGACTTTGTGTTGGACGCAGCAAGATCACTTGGTTGACACTCGGAATGTCGATCCCCTCATTAAAAATTTCCACCGTGAAGATATAATCTAACCGGCCTTCGGATCCTGGCTGACTCAATCGCGCAATACATTTTTCTCGATATTCTTGCGAATCTCCCCCAGTCAAGCACACCGTATGAAACCCTCTTTTATTAAACTCATGGGAAAGTAATCGCGCTTCTTCAATACGGCTGACGAATACCAATCCTTTGACACGCTCGCCACTGTAACCATAAAATTTTGCCTGTTCAATGATGTGCGCTACGCGCTGGTTTAAATTGATTCTGCGAAATTCTTCAAAATCGTATTGCTCCTCTTCAACCGAAAGATCCTGAATGCCAAAATAATGAAAAGGACAAAGCAAATCAGCTTCTAATGCTTGGTTAAGACGAATTTCATAGGCTATGTTATGATCAAACAACGCATAAATATCAAAATTATCACTTCTTTCTGGCGTTGCACTCATACCTAACCAAAGTTTCGGTTGAAAATATGAAAATATTTTTTGATAACTCATGGCTCCAGCGCGATGCACTTCATCAATAATGATCGCATCAAACTGCTCAGGATCAAATTGGGTGCGATTCTCCTCTTTTGCCATCATTTGCATGGTTGTAAAAAGATAATCCGCATTTTCCTTTTCTTTCGATGTATAAAGGCCCATTGTCCTTTTGTTGCCAAACACGAGTCGAAAACTACGCTGGGCTTGTTTCGCAATCAACTCGCGATGCACAATAAAAAGAACTTTTTTATAGCCGAGTGCTCTCATCGCAAATGCGGAAGCATATGTTTTTCCAGTTCCTGTAGCAGAAATCAGCAATGCTCGCTTCTTTCCTTTATTTACTAAATGATGAAGATGAGAAATAAATTTTTTTTGCATCGCATTGGGATTCAATTCCTGCGTGATTTCAATGGCTTCTTGATCTGCCTTCCACACTTTTTGAATTGCTTTTGTTTCTTTATATCGTTTTTCGTAACCTACTTTGATTTCGGAATAGGGGCGCGTTCTCGGATCATTCCAAAGTGTGTCGAAAGTCTGGATCATCTGCACTGAAAGCTCGCCTTCCGGCTTAGAAACGACGCGGACATTCCATTCTTGATTGGTCGTCAGTGCCATCTGCGTCATATTCGAAGAGCCAATAATGATTCGTATCGTATCTTTATGAAAAAATAAATAGCCTTTTGTATGGAATCCTGGCTTTCCCGGTTCAACTTGAGCCATTTTTACTTGAATATTTTTAAATTGGCTAAGTTTTTCCAACGCCTTTGGTTCAGAAAACGTCAAATAGTCCGTCGTTAAAATCTTTCCTGGAATATTGTTTTGTTCAAGCATCTTTAACACTGGAAGCAAAGGAACGATGCCACTCATCGTAATAAACGCGATACTCCATAAAAAAGCGTCGCAGCCACGCAACTCCTCCTCAATGGAAGAAAGCACCTTTTTTCCTTCCAAATAATCGTTTTTTAAGAATTGTGGCCGATCTCTCGGGTCGGACGGGTTGGTCCTGTCTAAAAGCGCAGTTTCCACTCCTGCGTGAAGCCGGGATGTCAAATCTTCCATGATTTTCCCCTCTTTCTCTTAAGAGCAGCCTACCATACTTTATCGAATAGATCAAAAAAACGCGCATCGCTGCGCGCTATTCTCCAAGCCGGATCATTTCATCCAGGCTGTGTTTTGCTTTTTTGATCGTGTCCTCGTCCAAAACGATTTCCTCACCCGCTTTGCCAAGCAACGTGTTGTAAATATCCATCAATGTTGTCGCTTTCATATCCAAGCATATTAAATGGCAAATATATTGATTTTATTTCTGGAAATTCTTTTTTATCGCCCCTTCTATTTCTTCTCGCGAGCGGAAATCTAACGGGAATATACTATTCACTTCATATTTTAGTGGCGGTATTTGAATTCCCCCTACCGCATCATACTCATAAAAAGACAAATTAGTTATCTCTATTCCTTTTCCTACCTGATCTGCCGGCAAATCCTGATACAAAATGAAGCCTACAGGAAAAAAACTAATTTCAGAACAGAAAATTGGATTACCAGGGTTATCTATAGAAACATTTATACTCAAAGGGCATAATCTGGAATAATTTCCATCTCTAAAGTACATAAATAATCTATACTTTTTCCAATCAAAACTTCCATTCTCCCTCTCTAAAATATAATTCCGAATTTGCTCATCTTCTGTTAAATGTTCATTTAATACGCAAAACATAGTAATAATTTGCTTAAATACAGCTAAATAATGTACATTTTCAATAGTAAAGGAACCAACCTCCGGCCATTCATCTCTGTATTCACTTACAATTCCGCCAAGAGCTTTTACAAAATCTCCAAAGTATTTTGCGTACCATGATCCGGTCAAATTGTTACATTCTTTACATAAATAATAACCCCCCATCCCTCTCTGTTTTATCTTTCCTTTCATTTTATCGATTTCCCAGGGCATATAATTTACATTATTATCTTTATGCATTTCAAATAAATTCAAAGTTTTAACCGGATATCCATTATACGCATTCTTAGGTGGTATGTGCTCATAAGTTAATTTTCCCTCTTTCTGGCATAAACGACATTTTCCTGTTTTTTTCATTTGTTACCTCTTTGTCTTTATATTTTACTATATTCTGTCTCAAAATGACCTTTTATAATCATATTTTCACTAAACTTTTCGATATAAACAACCAAATAATACTGAATTTTTAGGGGTGCTCGTTTACATTTATCTCAGCAGGATATCATAGACACTCACCTCTTCGTTGCTATGATGTACTCTAATTTCCTGTTTTCCCTTTCAAACAGTTATTACAACCGCTTACGAGTTCTTTCTACCAAATAGATCAAAAAAACGCGCATCGCTGCGCGCTATTCTCCAAGCCGGATCATCTCGTCCAGGCTATGTTTCGCTTTTTTGATCGTGTCCTCGTCCAAAACGATTTCCTCACCCGCTTTACCAAGCAACGTGTTGTAAATGTCCATCAACGTCGTCGCTTTCATGTCCGTGCACATTAAGCGGTTGGACAAAGCGTAAAACTTTTTGTCCGGGCATTCAAACTGCAAATGCTCCACGATACTCGTTTCCGTTCCGATAATAAACGACTCGTTTTTAGAATTCCTGGCAAACGCCATGATGCCCGTCGTCGAGCCAACATAATCCGCTTGTTCTACGACTTCTTTTGGACACTCCGGATGCACCAGCAACAACGCGTCCGGATGAAGCGCTTTCGCTTTTTCCACATCCGCTTTCGTCATGGAAAAATGGTGAGGGCATCCGCCTTGAATGCATTTAAACGTCTTGTCGGGAATTTGGGCGGCGACAAACGAGCCCAGATTGGGATCCGGAATAAAAAGAATTTTGTCATTCTTTATTTTTCGGCACACTTCCACCGCGCAAGACGATGTGACACACGCGTCAGCGAGCGTTTTTAACTCCGCGGTCGTATTTACATACGCCACGACGCTGTAATCTGGATTTTCCGCTTTGATTTTTTCCAGCTCCGCGCTTGTCAGCTGCTCCGCCATCGGGCATCCAGCTGTCGGATTGGGCAAATACACATGTTTATCCGGGCAAAGGATCTTACACGTTTCCGCCATAAATCGAACGCCGCACATGAGGATGTTTTCATTCGAGTCGGTTTGCGCCTTTTGCGCCAAGCCAAATGAATCTCCCACATAATTCGCGATTTCTAAAACATCCTGCCCTTGATAGGCGTGGACTAAAATCGTCGTGCCCGTTTCCTTTTTCAATCGTTGGATTTCTTCTTTGATTTCCTGTACTGTCATGCTTCCTCCATCCCGCTTTCTTCTTTTTCCCATGGGCTTAACGGCGCCAGCAGGCCGGCCTCCATGAGTTTTTGCTCAATCAGTTTGAGTCGCTGTTCGTTGTCCGCCTCGACCAAATGATAGTGGTAGCCGCTTGTCACCTCGCCAAGATACTTGGATTTGCTGCCCTGGAACGCCTCCATAAAGTCCCGCGCGTCCTGCCGGCTGCGAATGTCGAGATCCACGCTGATTCGTCCATACACCCGATGCGAAATGCTAACGTTTTTTACCTTTCCGCCATGGTCGACGATCAAAAACAGCTCCTGCTCGGTTTGATCCGATTCATGATACATTTTAAATTCCTTTTGAAAGGCGTGTCCCTGATCCTTGATCATAACATAACCTTTCGGCGTCGAGGCGATGCCGGACGTATACGCGCGAATGACGGTCAGGTCCTGCACGATGGCTTGCCTCGATACGTTGAATCGGGACGCTAGCGACTTCGCGGGCACCGGCACCTCGCTTTTTTTCAAGATCTCAATGATCGCGTCCCGCCTTTCTTTCGTCTTCATCCTTCCGCCCCTTCGATTGGATGCAGATTTTTCAATGAAAGATCCAGGATGCCGGCGCTATACACGATGGCTCCGCTCGAAATGAAATCCACGCCCAAATCTTTTAAGGCGCCAATCCGCTCCCTGGTGACGTTGCCGGAAATTTCCGTCTGCGCCCGTCCCGCAATGCGTTCCACCGCTTTTTTCATCGTCGCGTGGTCCATATTGTCGAGCATAATGATATCGGCGCGGGCGTCGAGGGCTTCCTGGACTTGTTCGAGCGTCTCGCATTCGATTTCGATTTTTCGGACGAAGGGCGCGTAATTTCTAGCCATTTCAATGGCTTTCGTAATCGAGCCCGCCGCGGAAATATGATTGTCTTTCAGCAGGACGCCATCGGAAAGGTTGTAGCGATGATTTGTGCCGCCACCGACCTTCACCGCGTATTTTTCAAACAAACGATTGTTTGGCGTTGTTTTCCGCGTATCCAAAAGGGTGATCGCCGTGTCTTGAAGCTGCTCGACCACTTCGTGAGTGGCGGTCGCGACACCACTCATTCGTTGTAAATAATTGAGCGCGGTTCGCTCACCCGTCAAAATCGTGCGAATATCGCCGATGACCTTTCCTAAAAGCTGGCCATTGTGCACCTTTTGTCCTTCCTCGCAAAAAAAGATGACATCGCTTTGCTCGTCCAAAAGAGTGAAAACCCGTTTAAACACGTCGAGCCCGCAAATCATTCCATCCTGCTTGCAGATCAGTTCCGCCTCGCCAAGTCTTTTTTCCGGCATGATCGCGTTCGTACTCATATCCTCGCTCGTCACATCTTCTTGCAGGGCCGATAAAATATAAGGATCGGCATTGAGTTTCATTACTACGTCATTCATGGTTTTTTCTCTCCTTTTCAATTTCTCGCAAAACATGACGACGATACTGCGCCATCGTTTTCTCTACATCACGATACCCGCTCATGTCCACATCATAGTCTTTGGCTTGTGGGACTTCATGCTGGCTAAACGTGATGTCATCAGCCGCCCGGCGCGCGAAGACAAGCGATTCCAGCAAAGAGTTGCTGGCCAGACGATTGGCGCCATGCACCTTGTTGCAGCTCGTTTCCCCGCACGCGTAAAGCCTTGGCATGCTGGTCCGGCCGGCCAGGTCGATTTTGATGCCACCCATAAAATAGTGCTGCGCCGGAACGACCGGAACCGGTTCTTCGAACACGTTGTATCCTTCTTCCAAGCATTTGGAGCAAATGTGGGGGAAATGGCTTTGGAGCGTCTCTTTTCCGATTGGCCGCAAATCTTCATACACATACGCGGAGCCGTCTTTTTTCATTTGTTCCTGAATGGCTCTGGATACGATGTCCCGCGGCTGGAGCTCGTTGGTGAAACGCCGGCCGTGGATGTCATACAGCAGGGCGCCTTCCCCGCGCAGCGACTCCGAAAGCAAAAACCGTCTTCCCTTTTGTTTCGAATAAAGCGTCGTGGGATGGATTTGAATGTAGTCGATGTTTTCCAGCTCGATGCCGTGCTTTAGACAAATGCCCAACGCGTCGCCGGTCAAACTGGCGAAATTAGTTGAATTTTCATACAGCCCGCCGATGCCCCCGCAAGCGAACACGATATCGTCGCCAAAGATCGGAATGATCGTTTTCGCTTGATCTTGCGCGACGATTCCAACGGCTTTCTCGTTTTGGATAAGAAGATCGACCATCATCGTATGGTCAAAGAGTTCGATGTTGGGCCGGCGCAAAACCGCTTCGAGCAGTTTGGATGTAATTTCCCTTCCGGTTTCATCTTCATGAAAGAGAATGCGTGGCTTGGAGTGCGCGCCTTCCTTGGTGAAGCGCAAATTTCCATCCGCATCTTTTTCAAACTCGACGCCATACCCGATCAGATCTTTGATGATCGTGTTGCTGGAGCGAATCATCAAATCCACGCTTTTGGGGTCGTTTTCATAGTGGCCGGCTTTGAGGGTGTCCTCAAAATAGGACTCGTAGTCCTCTTCGCCGCGCAGCATGCAAATGCCTCCCTGCGCCAAGTAGGAATCGGATTGTTCCAACCCTTCTTTGCAGAGCATCCCTATTTTTTTCGATTGTGGAAGATGAAGCGCGCAATACAATCCGGCCGCGCCGCATCCTACAATGACTACATCGTACCGTTTCATTCTTTTTTCCTCTGTCGTTGTGAGACTTCCTTTTCCCGCCTATTATAGCACGGTGATAGCGATTGTCAATCATCGACAATTTAGGTGTCATGACACTTAGGAGGGCGTAAAAAAAGGGAGAGACTTACTCTCTCGATTCAACGACGACGTGGATTGTGTCACCTTCTCCCTTTTCCAGACGGGTCCGTATCGACTTTAAAAGTCCAATGATGTAGACAATGTCGCCTTTCTCGTCTTTGATTCCCATATTGACGAGGCTGCCATCGTAGGGAACGCCGTCAAAGGTCGCGTGCACTTTGACACGGCCTTTACCAAATTCCTCCCGAATATTCCACGGAAACGCGACGTAGGCGCCGCCGCGCTCGTTTTCATGGATAGTTGTATCGTATTCATATCGTTTCGTGTTCATGATTCCAGTTCCTTTCCAGCCACATGGCGACGCCATCTTCCTCGTTGGATGGCACGATGCCCGTGGCGATTTGTTTTAGGGGCGCGACGGCGTTTTGCACGGCGTAGCTTTCATCGGCTTTTTCAAATAAATCGAGATCGTTCATTCCATCGCCGAAGACGACAAGTCGATCGCACCCTAGTTTCTCTTTGAGCTTTGTTGCCGCGTTGGATTTGGACGCTGCTTGAGGCATGATTTCCAGCCACGGATCGTTGGTGTAAAGATCGGTTTGAAATACACAATGAAACCGGTCGCGGTAACGGGCGTACATGGGCTTGAGTTTTTCCTCCTGACCAATGCAGGTCAAATAGAAAATCTTGCCTTGCTTGAGTTGTTCAAGACTGGAGACGGCGCGTGAGCGAACATCCCCTTTCCGGGTGGCGAGAAACCGGTTCATTTCGGGCGTGCATCGTAGGGGAAGAAAGGAAAATTTTTCCTGTCCGTCGATGAGCGCGTAGACAATGGGCACGATGTCGTGCGCAATCAAATCTTCGAGAATCTCGGCGCCTTCCTTGCCAAAGGTGTTGGCCAGCAAAATTTTCCCGGTCGCGTTGTCGACGATGAACGCGCCGTTGTAGACGATGAGCGGGATGGGCGCATCGAGTCCGCGGTTGCTTTTTTGGCCGTATGCCATGACCTGGCGGTAGCGTAGGAAAAAAGCATGCCGTCCTGGACGCATTGGTTGATGATGGCGTTCGTGTGGTCGGATGTGCGCTCGTTTTGGCGCAGCAATGTGCCATCCAAATCGGAAACGTACAAAGTTTTCAATTTACTTTGCCTCCTCTTTTTTGAACGCCACCGTCTTATTTTTCATGGAAATCTTTTGGACTTGGAATCCATATGCCGGCAATTCCTTTTTGAAGGTTAGAAACGAATGGTCCAGGGGAAACCCGAGGATTTTCCCGATTTCATCAAATTCCAGTACAAAATCGGGTGTTTCACGTTCCTGGATCCAGTGCCACAATGGATCGTATTTGCTCATGTTGATTCCTTCTTTCTTTGTTCTACTTTTTCAACTTATACTGTCGATTTCTATATGTGCCGACAATTTCTATTTTTTCAAAGTCGACCAGTTCTTTTAATATCTTTCTCGTTCGGCTTATTTTCACATGCAATACATCGCAAAAGAATACGGCTGGATATTCTTTTCCTGGAACCATGGAGGCAAGAACGGCGTCATATTGGCCCAGTTTTTTCTCACTGGGTTTTACCGCCACTTTTTTACCACCACATTTTACCGCCACTTTTCGATCATACCTACTTTTTCCGATTTTCCTTCCCGGGTTTTAATGGTATAACGGTTGCCCAATTACACCATAACAATCATCTAAAGATTATAATGCTTCGTATCCCGAGTCACCTGACGTGAACTTTCGGTTTGAACTATCCGGAATTTCCGAATAGCTGGATTTTTCAATTTTTCTTTCGAAGAATTGATATTCATCCTCTACGATTAAGACTTTGAAGGGGGGAATTCTTTATGATTGGATTCTCCGTTTTCTAAACCGTACTCTAATCGCAATGATTATTCCAATAAATATTGGGTAGCGCTATCGCTCCCACGATCAGCGGCCGTTATTCAGAATTTTCAGATTACTGAATCCTCCTGTAATCCGCTATCTATAGAATATCTTGTTCAAATTATTCGTCTCCTTTTTTCATTTTATCAAAATCTTATAGTCTTTAAGTTGAAAATCTGTTTTTCGTTGCAAAAAACATCTCACATGGCTGCAAGATGTTGAATAAATGTTTATTTTTGTTTTGGAAGAATCCAGCACGTGTTCTCCTGCACCTTCTTCATTTCCGCTTCGCCTTTTAAAACCTTGATCAAGTTGAAGGCGAAATCAAACGCGCCGCCAACAGAAATTCCCGTCACGAGGTTTCCGTCAATTACCGAATGGACATTTTCATACGTCCCGCCAAAATCACCATTTAAACCCGGCACACAAGTATACTTTTTGCCTTGATAAAGTCCAAGCATTCCCGGAATGGAAGCGGACGCGCAAATCGCGCCAAGAACTTTTTGTGGATTTTGCGCAAACGCTTTCACCTGCTCTAAAACTTCTGGCGTATTTAAGAAGACTTGATACGCCGCACCGCCTGGCAAAACCAGCGTATCATTCGCCGAAAAATCGTATCCCTTTAAATTTTTTAAATTCGCGAAGACCATGCCATTCGCTCCAATCGCGGTGGATTTGTTTTGGGCGCTGACAAGATCCACATTCAAACCGGCTTCCCACATTAAATCAAATGGAACCGTCGCTTCGATTTCCTCTACACCATCGGCCATCATCATAACTACTTTATTATTCATATCGTTCACCTCTGGAATCATTGTAGTTTATAGTGAACGCTTTGGATATGCAGACGCTACTCGAATCTCAAAAAAAAATTAGAAGTGGAACCGAATTTAAATTTAGATTTATATTAAAACAGAATTTTTGGATTACTTTCTTTTCTTAAAGAGGTTTATTTTGTCATTATTCTAATTCTTTTTCTATTTCTTCAATAGAAGGCAAACTGCTCTGCCTATGACATCCGGTCAATGACTTTTGTATCCCAACATTCGATTTAAAGTTTGAAAAGCAGCACAACCGTCTCCACATGGAACGATACATCCTGATTGATGCCACAATATCGTAACATTTCTCCCGATTTTGAGTCGATTTTCGATAGTTTGCGGAAACATATCAATAATTCCATGTTGCTACTATAATATAGGAGCAGACGGAATCTCTACTGTCTCAACCTTTGATGGGTCATTTAGGAAATAGGTCATCATAGAAATGTTTCCGCTTTGAAGCCATCGTCTCAACTCGAAGTCAGCACATCATTTCTTTGCGTTTTCTTCCAGTTCCAGCATATACCTATCGAAATCAGACATGAACAGCCTGTCTTGAATGATACGATACTTTTCAAATTCTGTTTCAGCATGAAGCTTTGCGATTTCAGCTGACACCTTACCTGCATCCTGTAAAATGCCATAATCAGCTTTTTGTCCTATGTTTGAATATAGTGCGATTTCATTCCCTCTTCGTGCATGATGGAATACACATATTTTTTGAGAAGTATTGATTCCTTGATGGTTGAGCAAACCGGACCGAGACGACCTTTTGACCTTGATCTAAGGGTGAATGGATACTGCGATGTTTTGCAGCATAAAAAGTTTTGCAAGAAGTGTGTCATGAAGCACAAAACTCTTTGACACTCATGCCACTGTTGCTTTGCTCGTCGAAAATAACGCTCCATTCTTCATTGGAGCAATGATTAAGCATAAAATAAAGCCTCCTTGTAATCAATAAACAGTTAACTGAGCTATTCGTATTAATTATCAGAGAAAACTTTTTATTTTGGAATATGAGTAGAATTTGGTGCTTACCTTAGTATACAGGAATTATTCCGCTAACTTTATCTTGAAAGAAAAGAGCTGTTTCGATTTCTTTTCTAAATTGCATCCTTCTCTTTTCTAGTTTTTTCTCGTCATTTAGTGCTACTTTCAAAAATTTGATAGCGTAATCTCTTGTTTTTGGTAATGAATCTCCTCCCTCGATAATATCTGCAACAAAAACAATGCCATTTCCACCGTTTCCAATTTTTTTCTTAATGAGATATATCCCATATTTTCTTATTACCTTCGAACCTATTCTGGAAGAAATACTAGTACCAGCCATTTTCAGCATCCTTCCTTTCTCTTTCAGAATCTTTCTTATAGGTTTCATACAATCCATAAAAAATCTTTGCTGTTTTAGGATAAGATGATTCTAAATACTGAGCATTCTCTTTAAACTCCTTCGCCATCCTAAGTTCTTCTTTTCCTGCTGAAGGACTGAATACGCCACGACGATTATATACGGCTACCTGATACGCTCTGTTCATTTTTTCATCGCCATATTTCTCAATCATTTTTCTGACCGCTTCACATGGTTCATGACCGTCAGTACCGACCGGCGAAAAAGAAAACAAACGTCCAAGCGTTGTCTCAAACAAGCTTTCTTGATGATTCTCAAGCAATAATTGTCTATATTTTTCTATCCATTGTTCTAGCTGTTCTTCTGACACTTCTCCATTACTTTCTGTCGGACAAAATCGAGCCTTCTCATAGATTGTATACATATTGTGAATGTATGCCTGATCTTTTGAATGATTTTCCACTGTGCTATGATCCTTTTTAAATACCACTTCTACCAGTTGTGCAAATAATTCCGAAGACTGCTTGATTATATGACAAAAGCATTTCATATTCTTCCAATCCAAAAAATTCATAAATATAATCTCAAGATGAGCGATTCTGATACATTTTTGCGGATCATTGATATACGCCTCTTGAATTACACCTATAAGCTGTTTAACATGATAGCTTGTCAACTGATTTCCTTCTGAATGTGGCATACTCTCAATATCTTCAAAACACTCAAAGATCTGTTCCGCTGACAAAGGATTTCGATAGTGAATTAAATGAACTTGATCCAGATAAACAGCAAGAGTAGCATACTTTTTACATTCTGCTAATGCCCAAAACTTACTGTGGTCATCACAATAAAAGCATTTTTTCCAAAACTCTTTTTTTATCTCTTCAGAGGCGAATGTAACAAGCGGAATTTCTTTGGTTATTTGCCCTTCTATCTTATATACTTCCGCCAAAATTTCCGTCGAACAACTATTATTTGACAAATCCTCAATAATTGTATCACAGAGTTTAACATCACTGCTTCCTATATTTCTTAAATAATCAATTGCGATTGTGCCTGATACTTGAACTGCTAATAGTTTTTTAAACGTTGCAAAATCCCATTTACCATCATTCCAATATTTAGCTAAATAATATCCTAAAGTAGAAAATGATTCTTGGGCGCAAACCTTTGCCAATACGGTTAAATCATAGCCATATGATTGGAATTCTACTAATTTATCTCGAATCAACTCTTGTGTGGCTGATTCGTTATCATCGCTTTCCCCTCTTTGTTTATAAGGAATAGGATGAAGAAGTGGATAATCATGATTGTTTATGAATAAATAGCTATATTCATATTCTATAGTTTTAATATTAATTTTATCGAGAAGTTTTTCGTATTCAGCAATTATTTCTTCTGGCATTGACCAATCCGAAGATGAAAAATATCTATCTTTATAGATGAGATGTCTAATCTTATTTTTAATCCGCATTACTTCTTCATCAGACATTTGGCTGAGTTCATACAAAAGTTGCTCAAAAACATTCTTTCTTAATTCTTGAGGCAATTCGTCTGTTAAATCAATCATTTTCTTCCAACGATCTACCGAAAAATTCATGTGCTTTATAAGAAGCTCAAAATAGCCTAAATGTGCCTTTCTCATTTCGGCTATAGTAGCTGGCTGTGCTTTTTCATACTCCCGATATTTTGGTGGTGATAACTCACCAACCATACTTCTTCTACTATTATTGATTACCGAATACAAGTATTCCCATATATTGTTATAATCAATGTCAAAAGCAATTTCGGCCGCTGCTAATTTTTCCTTTGCAGTCCGAAGAGAAGAAAAATTCATCCATATACAAAATATTTTTGAGAAAATGTCTTTAGGAGAATTTGATTTGTATTCAAAATAGCAAGCATCTAATTTCAAAAGCCATCTAAACGCCCGCCAAAAATACTCTCTTTGACAAAGAAACTGTTCAATTCCCCATAGAACATCAATATACGCATTTCTTCCGAAAAAGAAATCACTTGATTGATTTTGAAACAGGCATAGAAGTCCTGTATCTTCATTCAATTCGTTTTCAAGCCTTTCCAATGTGGCTTCTGGAGATATTTCACAGAGTTCTCTCCAAAATTTAGAGATATAAATCCACTGTTTTTCTGTTTTTACACAATCTAATACTTTTGAGGTCCATCTGTTTAAAGTTAATTGCGTTTCTTCATCATTCTGATATGCGCTTTTGATGAGCAATGTTTTCAACATACCTTTTCGCATTGTTTCAGACCAGAATAACTTTTCGTCTTTAAACTGTGCTATCAATCTTTCATGGCTATCATAAGTAAAAAGATTCTCTGATTCATTAATCACTTCATATGCAGCCGTGACAAATGATTGCCAAATCTTTTCGTTAGTCAGAACATTAAGATAACTCCATATATTTTCCGCGCTTGCCAAATAGTATGAAATAGATCCATTACGCTTTATCATGTATAGGAGAGGATCTTCTCCTTTCGCATATGGAAGAACCTCTTCTAGGAATCTATCATATGAATTACCATACAAAGATTCAATGATTAATTTATCACCTTCGATTTCTTCCCAACTTCCAATGAGGAGACATGTCTTTTTCGCTCTATCACTAACACGTTTCATCCAAGAAGGTATTTTTAAATATTCCCCTCTAAACAGTTGTTTTTTCATCTGTGCATATAGGCCATGCGTATCTGCTAAAAGAGCATAGGCTTTATCATACTCCATTCCCGCTTCTTTTAAACATCTTGATAACGTGTCCCGCGTTCTTGGGCGTAACTCTAAAACTTTCTTGTTAAATACTGGAGTATTCTCATCTATCACAAAAATATTAGTGTTATTCTCAATCGCTACAATTTCTTCTGCATAGAACCAAGGAATGTACACATTCCCTTCATTTTCCAATACATGAAGTTTATTCCATGACTCTATATTTTTAACAATGTAAATAGGGCGTTTGTCATTAAATCTCCACAATTCATTAAGGACACAGTAAATAGTTTCTTCTCTGCTACGCCCCCTCACAAAGACTAATTCTTCATATCTCTGATCTTCAAATTCATCTTGAAAACGCTCATCATCAACTATAAAAAATTCTATTCCAATGGATGGATTTTGAGTTTTTCTTCTAAGTTCGATATCCATTTTTCCAGAAGATGCTATTGCTACTTGCTCACGATTGTAAATTGCGAGCTCATTCGACATCTTATCGATCCGATTTTGTAATTCCAGAAAACTTCTTTCCTGCTCTTCTTTCCATTCCTGTAGGAAATAATGTTCATATTTATCAGGAGCGATTGTTTTTAGCTGTTCAAGTACTGCATAAATTATTCTTATTGTGTAAGTTTCAGCAACTTCATAAGGAATTTCATAATTATTCATCAGTTTCATAAGAGAATTATACAGTTTATGTTTCAATTCATATCCTTCGTCAGATTTTAATTCCTTCGCTATCTGAGTTAAATTTTCTCTCGACAATACAAGTTCTAAATCCTCGAAAAACGAATTCTCTTCCTGTTCATTTTTAATAAAGAATTCCCCTGTACCAACAATTAATTTCTTCCATGCATGTGATTCTCTAAATTTTTTTACCGCACTCTCTCCAACTGAAGTCAGAACATTCTGCACCTCGGTAGAGCCAAGCGATACAATAGCATCTAGTAGTAGTTCAATCATATTCAAATCACTCCTTAACCGGCGCAAAAAAACTATGCCACCACTCTATAAATCATGTACACCTACTCATAAGAAGATCCAAAAGTAATTTCTATTTTTTTTCTTTATCTATTTACTTCTATTTTTCTTTTTCTATTTTCGGCAAATTATTTAAACTCACATTTTCCAATGTCTGCAACTGTTGTACCGCCAACTGTCGAAGTAATTCCATTCTTTCTTTCTGTTTCTTCCCCTGATTAATCAAAACAGCATTATAACTTTCCAAATTTGCAAGTACCAGTAATTGATTCAGAGTTGCCATATCTCTCATATTTCCCTTATCTCCAGAGAGTAATGATTTGTGCTATAGCTTTTTCCATCAGCGGCAGTTATCCGAAATTTTCGGATAACTGGATCTTCCTGCAATTCACTATCACTAAATATTTTTTTGACATGATAGTTTATAGTCCGAACATTCACATCATATAGTGCAGCCATCATCTTCTGTGTCAGCCATATATTCTCATTTTCATAACGCATTTCAAGGCTGTCCTGTTGGTCGCCAACAGAGGCAACATAGGTTAAATATTCCGCTGCACTAGAACGGATGGTTACTTCGTTTTTTTTCTTTTTCAAACAAGAGACCTCCTTTTTGTTACTTCTCTTCTAAAAAAAACTGAAAGAACTAGATCCTCTATAAAACACTGTATTTGCTGAACAGACGTAAAAAGAATTGTTTTAAATCATTCAACACCTCTTCTGGTACGCTAACTCACCAAGTGATTCTGTATAGATGTTGTCGTTAGAGCAATGCTCCATCAGCTTATAATCATGTTTTTCATCATTTAAGATGGCATTGATGCTCTAACGAAGAAGCAATAAGGCCCTGCCCGATGCTATTTCACCAATGTTTAAAATCATCTTGGTCAGAATACTCTTCAGTAAACCATTCATAATGGTCTGTAATACATAGTGTTTTCCCGGTTTTTTTCTAAGAAATCATTAAATGATTCTTCTAAAGTATAACAATTAAGCGCATCTATCTGTTTTAGAACAGCATCTTTCTTTGCAGCATTACCATCATCATAATAAAATTCCCAATCATATATTTCAAAAAATGCTTCTTTATGCTCTTCTTGGTTTTGATAAAGCTATATCCTAGTTTTCCAAATTTATTTCTTAGCAACGCGTAAATCATGTCAACAAACTGCAGTCTTACTTTAGCACATGAATCGCAAATAGAAGAATACTTAAAATTGATGGTATACAGATGTGGTTTCCAAAATACGGAATTTCTGTTTTCTCCATCACCAGTACTTCCGTTTTTACTTACATAAATTCCATTGAATTTTTTATCAGACTCTTTAAGTGTTTCTACTTGCGTTTCCCAAGCTTTCATATAAACACGTGGTACAAAATACTGCTTTTTAGTTGGCATACAAAACTCCGCCTTCTATAACATCTAATCCACTGCTTAAACCCTACGACCGTTTTTACAGTAGATATGTTTCAATATAAGAAATACGGACTCTCCTGAGCTACCTACTAATCTCAAAAAAGCCCGTAAACACGCTACTTTTCGCTATTTATTTCTCTTTCCTAGACATCAAAACTACCGTCTCCACATGCGGCGTCTGGGAAAACATATCCACCGGCTGCACCTTCACGATGCGATACGCCTTCAAATCCGCGATATCCTTCGCCAGCGTGCTCGGATTGCACGATACATACAAGATCGTTTCGATCTTCGACTCCCGGATTGCTTCCCGCATTTGCGCATTCAAACCCGAACGCGGCGGATCCACGATCAACGTATCCACCGGCATCGTCTGCCCGATCTTCTTCAATTCAACGCCCGCGTCGCCGCACACAAACCGTACATTTTCGATTCCGTTTTGCTTTGCGTTTTCCTGCGCGTTGACGACCGCGTCCGCAATCGACTCGATCCCGACGACTTCCTTCGCCTTGCCACTCACGAGCAGTGCCATCGCGCCAATGCCACAATACGCCTCCACGATCCCCTTCGATTTCGGCGTCCATTCCCTCACCACTTCATAAAGCCGTTGCGCCTGCTTCGTATTCAACTGAAAAAAAGAACGCGGCAACAAATGCAGCTTCAAGCCGCAAACCTGCACCTCGATTTTTTCCTCGCCAGCCAAATGGATCATCGTTTTACCGAAAACATCCACCTCGTTTTCATCCCGCGACTTCACGCTTTGCCACAAAGAAACGACCCCTTCGATGGCCATGATGCCTTGTACGACTTCCGGTTCGATTTCCTGCGCACCCGTCACCAAAACGACCTGGATCTTGCCATCAAACGATTTCATAACCAGCGTGCGATACCCCGCATCGTCCCGCTTCGAAAACGCTTTGGCATGATGTTCGTTCAGCACCTTCAAAATGTCGACACGCACCCGCTCCAGTTCCTTTTCATGAACGAGACACCGCTCCATCTTCACGACATGCGTCGAATCCTTCTCGTACAAGCCGATCCCCAGTTTTCCATCGTCATTGAAAAACCGCAGCTTGCACGCGTTCCGGTACGCCAGCACGTCCGGATTTTTCAAAACCGGTAAAATCGGTCCCGTATACCCCGCATATTTCTTCAGCGCCTCCTTCAGGCTCGCCTCTTTCATCCGCACCTGTCCCTTATAGTCGACATGCATCAACGGACAGCCGCCGCATTCCTTCCAAATGCCGCACATCGGCTTGCGACGCCGCGGCGAAGCCTCCAGCACCTTTTTTGTTTCCGCCAAAAGATACCGATCCCGGTCTTCCACGACTTCGGCATCCACCACTTCATCCGGAAGGGCACCCATCACAAATACCGGCTTCTTTTTATAGTACGCGATACCTTCCCCGTTGATTCCCCACTTTTTAATTTTTAATTTCATAGGCTCTTCTTTCTAAATGTCTTCATCAAAAACGAAAAGGTGACTTCCAGTTCCTTGAGCGCCCGCACGCGCTCCATCCCTTCCTTCGGGCTCTTGTACCGGTACGGCGTCATCTCGAACAAATCCCACACGTCGTCCACCCGTTTTTTATCACTCACCACACTCGCGTCCACGAGAACAAGGTTTCCCACATCCTCGCGCTCTTCCTTGTTTTCATACACCTTCTCGTACAGCTGTTCCTTCAGCTCGATCAAGTGCTTCTTCGCCGGACTGACCGTAATCAAAAAGCCACCCGGTTTGAGCACCCGCTCAATTTCCTTCCACGGCAGCGGTGTGAAAATACTTACGACGCCGTCCAGCGAGCCATCCGCAAACGGCAAGTCGTAAATCGTGTCCACGATATATTGCGTTGATTTGTCGTGAGCCGCCGCGTACACGATCGCCTCCTTCGACAAGTCGATGCCATATTTTTCCGGCGCAGCGAACGCCATCGTGTAATATCCCTGCCCGCAGCCGATATCGACAAGCGAATGCGGATGGAGCGATTCGATTTGCGCCGCCACCTGTTTTCTTAAAAAGTCGTAATACCCTTTTTCAAGAAAGTTTGTTCGCGCCTGCACCATCGCCTTGTTGTCACCCGTCTCCTTTTGCTTTCTCGACAAATTCACATAGCCTTGCTTCGCGATATCAAACCGGTGTCCGTTTTCACAACAAAAACTCTTTCCTTCTTTGTTTAGTTTTTTCCCACATACACTACAATTCATGTTCCCATTTTACACGTTTCCGTGCCATAAAAAAAGAATGAGAACCGAATCCCATTCCTATTCTTGATGAGCCGTGATAAATTGCTCCATAAATGTCTTAAAAGCCTGAGCCTGGCTGATTCCGGCACGTTCACAAGCCTGAATAAACTGTTCATTCAACTCTCTGGAAATCTTGATCGACTTGGTGATAATGCCTTTTTTCGCTCGATATTTCTCGGTGGCTTTCGTCTGTGCTTTTGCCATAACCTTCTCCTTCGGTATCAATTATACAAAAGAAGATTAAAAACGAAACACCTTCCGTGTCACTTTTCAAGAAAAAAAGTGTCCTCGCAGACACTTTTAAAACAAATCCTCGTCCTGTTCCTCTTCGTTGGAAACACCCGGATGGATCCAGTAGGACTTCACATCGTCCACGCACCAGTCCACCATTTTTTCCCAGTCAAACCGGGATTCATAGCGTTCGCACTTTTCAATCCGCGGTTTCGTCACCGGGTTTTTCGGCGTGAAGATCGTACAGCAATCCTCAAACGGCAAAATCGACGTCTCGTACGTGTTGATCTTTTTGGAAATGTCGATGATCTCGACTTTATCCATACAAACGACCGGACGAATCAGCGGCATCGTCGTCACCGCGTTGATCGCCTGCATTGACTCGAGCGTCTGCGAAGCCACCTGGCCAATCGACTCGCCCGTCGCAATCGCCTGGCAATGGCGTTTTTGGGCCAGCTTCGTCGCGATGCGCATCATCATGCGGCGCATCAGCGTAATCGCGTAGCTCTCGTCGGCGTTTTGGTAAATCGCCAGCTGCAAATCCGTAAACGGCACGACATGCACGAGAATCTCGCCCTGATACGGACTGATCAGCTCCGCCAGCGCCATCACTTTGTCCTGCGCGTTTTGTGACGTGTACGGCGGCGCCGCGAAGTGGACGCATTCAATATGCACGCCACGCTTCATCATCAAGTAGCTGGCCACCGGCGAGTCGATCCCGCCCGAAAGCAGCACCATTGCCTTGCCGCCTACGCCCACCGGATAGCCACCCGCGCCCGGAATCTTATCCGTCATGATGTACGCCGCGTCGCTATGGACCTCGACCACGATCTTGACATCCGGCGTTCGGACATCGACTTTCCAGTCGCTGTTTTTCAAAATGGCCGTCGCGACGATCCGGTTGATTTGATCGGAAATGACCGGAAAGTTTTTGTCGCTGCGGCGGGCCGCCACTTTAAACGTCTTTTTCTCGGACAAATCCAAAGATTCCATGCACGCCTGGACGATCGCGTCCATATCCGGCTCGGTCTTGACCGCCAGGGAAAACGACGAGATTCCAAACACTTTCGCCAAGGTTTCGCTGACCGCTTCCGGATTTTCGTCATGCAAATAAATATACATCCGGTCATGCTGCTTCTCAAACTCCAATCCAGGATAGGCTTTCAAAGCGAGCTTCACGTTTGCTAAAAGCTGTTTAATAAAACTGTTACGGTTTTTTCCCTTTAACGACAATTCGCCGTAACGAATCAAAATGTGGTCATAACGATAAGCCATAATTTTCCACGATCTCCTTCATTGCCTGCATAAACTGCTTCGCCTCCTCCAGCGTGTTGTCTTTTGAAAAAGACAGTCGAATCGCGTGGGAAGCGTCTTTTTTCGAATGATTCAAAGCCAAAATCACTTCGCTGGCTTGAGACGAGCGCGAATCGCACGTGCTCTTCGCCGAAACGCAAATTCCTTTTTCATCCAGCGCGTTCAATAAAACCTCGCTGGTGATTTGATCAAAGCTGACATTTAAAATGTACGGCAGCGCGTCTTCTGGCGACAAAACATGGCCGCCCGGAAACGACTCGACCCACGTCTTGAGCGTGTCTCGAATCGTCTTCACATGGTCGTACGTCTTTTCTTGTTCCTCCAGCGCCAAGCGGATCGTTTTCGCCAGCGCGATGTTGGCCGGCGCGTTTTCCGTGCCGCCCCGCAGTCCCTGCTCCTGCTGGCCGCCAAACACAAGCGGCTGCAGCTGGATCCGATTTTTCTTCATCAGCAGCGCCGATCCTTTGACCCCATGAATTTTATGCGCCGAAATCGTCGCCATGTCCAGCTTTTGAAACGGAATGTCGATTTTGCCAAAACTCTGCACGCAATCGCTATGGAAAACGCACGTCGGATGCGTATGGACGACATCCGCGATTGCTTCGATCGGATTGATCGAGCCAATTTCGTTGTTGACATGCATCAGCGAAACAAGCAGCGTGTCCTTGCGCAAATGGTCTTTGACCGCCTGCGCGCTCACGATTCCTCGCTCGTTGATTGGAAGCCGCTCGACATCAAAGCCAATCGACTCCAAAAAGTCCATCGCGTGCCGGGTGCTTGAATGCTCCACGTTGCTCGTTAAAATATGGTTGCCGCGCTGCCGGTTCGCCAAAGCGTAGCCGACGATGGCCAGCGAGTTGGATTCGCTGGCGCAGCTCGTAAACACGATTTCCGAATCGTCAACGCCCAGAGAACGGGCAATGTGCGCCCTCGCCTGTTCTAGCTGCCGCTTCGTTTTGCGTCCGGGTGAATGCATTGAGTCGGCATTCGCAAAACTTTCCTCGACAAGCTTCTTATAAACACGAGCAACCTCCGGGCGAACGGAGGTTGTCGATGCGTTATCAAAATAAATCATACGCTACACTTGATTCATGACCGCCGGATCTTTTTTCGCGATCAGCTTCTCATAAATGCCCGGATGCATATTCTCGATCGCCTGGATCGCGATCTTCAGCGCGTGGGTATACTCCCCGTTCTGGAAGCATACTTCCGCATGCGTCAGCTCGGAATCCATTGCCGGATACGTGGAGCGGAACCGATTGCCAAAAACAATCGCGTTTTCCACCATAATCGCCACGCCAACCAGATTGTTGGCGTTGTTGTAAAGCTTATACACAAAATCAATAGCGTCCTGCAAATCCGCGTTTAGCGTCTGCACATCCAATGGCGAATGATCCAAAACGACACGAACCCGCTGAATCAGCCGCTCGCCTTCCTTGAGGTCGTCCGCGAACTGCGTCGACATGCTCGGCAAATTGCGTGAAATCGTATTGAGGCGGACCTCATTCAAAATAAGCTGCAATTTGACAAGCTGCTTCTTGGCCCGCGACTCATCCGAGCTGGCGCCAACCAGCATTCGCTTCATGTCGTTGACTTGCAGGTGGAACGTGTCCACGTCTTGCGCGAATTCCCGATACACCTGCACGACCTCGACGCTTGGCGTCGCGTCGCGCGACAAGGCTTCCTCCACGATTTTGCGGCGATCCTGCAAATCGGCCAGCTGGGATTTAGCCAAAGTGAAGCGGTGCGTCCAGTCTTCCAGGCCGAACCGGTCTTTGATGTTGGCGTACAGCGTCACGATTTCATCGAGCGCTTCTTCCTCCTCGTCCACTTTTTCAAATGTGGCGAGCAAGTCTCCGTGAATCTCGTCGTACGCTTTTTTCTCCTTCATGACGTCGTCCTGCAATTCCAAAATCGCGTCGCCGATATCCGTCAGCATCGTGTCCGCTTTTTCCAGATTGCCGACATCGAGCGCGTTGGTCGCCTCGACCAGCGCCTTTTCGATGGTGTCCGTCTTTTCATCCGTGTTTAAATAACGAATGTCGATCTGGTTGTCTTTCAGCATCTGGATGTTGCTAAGAACCTCGTCCAGAGCCCGCGGCAAAATGTTTTTCGCCTTTTCGTACAAACCGGGATACGCCGCAATTTGCGAAGAAACGACATCCACGCGCGAAGCGATCTTGTCGACTTCCTCTTTCGCCTTGTTGAACTCGGACGCGAACATCCACTCCTCGAAGCTCGAGAACTCGTTTTCGATGTCCCCGATTTCGGAATCAATGTAGTTGCTTGCCGAGTAAAACGAAGCGCGGTTGTCCTGGTACACCTTCTTGACATTGCGGAACCGCTCTTTCAAAGAGTTGGATTTTTCCCGGACTTCCGTTTCGCGGGCCAAAATATGGTCCAGCGACTGGTTGACGATCCGGATCCGCTCTTTCGTGTCGTCCAGCATCGTTTCCAGCTCGTCCATGGAACGGGTCGCTTTGCGAATGCGATGCGCCGCGATAAAATCGTCGGCATCGGTGAACAATTCGTCACAAGAAGCAACACTTTTCTGGCAGATCTCGTATTTTGGCGTCAGATTTTTGATCCGTTCCATAATATCGTCATTGGCTTTCGCGAACGCGTTGGCCTTGTTGAATTTGTATGCGAGTGCGTTGTTCCGAATTTCATTGACCTCGATTTCCAGCTCAGCAAGCCGTTTCGCCGCTTTACGGCGCTTCATCATCCGCATAATGATCCAAATGAGGATCAGCAGCAGCACCGCGATTGCGACATAGATCATCAATTCCGTGGAAAGATGGGCGCTGATATAAGAATAGGCCGATCGAAAGAAATTCATGACAGTCTCCATGTTGTTACCTCCTTGCATACTGCTCATATTGTAACACAACGAACCTTTTCTACGCCATACCCAACCGTGGTCAACTTCGGCTTGTACAAAAGAAACGGAAAGCGAAATAAGAAACTTCGCTTGATTTCATCTGGAAGGTTTGCTATAGTGAGATAGCATGACTAAGCAGCATACAAAGTCGAAGGACCGGCGTTGCGGGCGCATAGCGATACGAGTAAGCTAAAAGCTGATAGTAGAAAGTATCTTCCGCAACACCCCTTTCGAAGATTTGTATCTTGTTGTTTTATGCAAACAATAGGAGGAAAAAACATGTCAAGAAACACAGGAAGCACTTGGAAAAAGTCCCGTCGTCTCGGTTTCTCCATCCTGGGAACAGGACAGGAACTGGCACGTCGTAATTACGCCCCAGGACAGCACGGAAAAAGCCGTCGTCCGAAACTGACGAACTACGGTATTCAGTTGCAGGAAAAACAAAGAATCCGCAACACGTACCAGTTGACAGAAAAACAATTCTTCAACACATACCAGAAGGCAAGCCGTAAAGCCGGCGCAACAGGCGAAAATTTCCTGATCATGCTTGAGTCCCGTCTTGACAACCTGGTATACCGCCTCGGTTTCGCGAATACGCGCCGTGGTGCCCGCCAGCTTGTTAACCACGGACAAATCATGGTTGACGGCAAAAAAGTCGACATCCCTAGCTACCAGGTAAAACCTGGTCAGGTCATCGAAGTTCGCGAACGCGCGAAAAACCAGAAGAGCATCGTGGAAGCGCTCGAAGCCGCTGTTGCCACAGTGGATTTCGTGGAAGTGGACAAAGACAAAAAAGTCGGAAAATACGTTCGTTACCCAGAACGTAGCGAACTGTTCACGAGCGAGCCAATCAACGAGCTGCTCGTTGTCGAGTTCTACAACCGGTAATGCATGGCCGAAAAGTCCGTTCACGCGGGCTTTTTTTGTGCTATATTGAAAGCATGTTTAGCTCGATTTACCTTGTCGGCAAAGAATGTCTGCACGCCCGCGAACTCCAATACGGCTTTCGCCTCGTCGCCATCAAGCCCAAAACCCCGATTCAGAAAACGGCCTCCACTTCTTTTTTATGGATGGCCGCGCTTTGGTTTGTCTTGTTCGCGCTCTGGATCAGCGGCCTTGTGCTCCCCTTCGTCTTTTTCGACGACGCCTTGCACCGCATCGGGATCCCCATCACGATGACGCTCTCCTACGCCGCGCTCGTCCTTTGCGTCAAGTACACGATTGGCCGGCCCTGGAAAGCGTACTTGCGCGCCAACGATCCTCTTCTGCCAGCAAAAAACCGAAAGCCGCGGACATGAATCCGATTGCTTTCGGTTTTTTTTGTTTTTCTATTTTATTCGACCGGATTCACAATCGCCATCAAGCCAAAGTGATCCGAAATAACCGGCTCGTTGATGCCGTTGAACACGGTCCGGCAAGAAGCCACCGCGACAGGCCGGCTGGAAAAGAGGTGGTCGATCCGCATTTTTTTCGGATGATCCCCTTCGCGCCAGCCGTCGATTTCCTGGACGACCGTCATTCCGTCGTCCTTCGCTTGCGCCTCTTCATACAAGTCGAAGAATCCCGACGCCCGGACAAGGTCATACCCCTCGCCGCGCACTTGCGCGTCCGCGTTGAAATCGCCTAGAACATATACCGGCTCATTTTGCGGCAGCGCCTTTGCGAGCTTTTTCCACTGGCCCGCGAACGGTTCCAGCGCGTCGTTCCACCAACCCATATGAACATTGACAAACCAGCCATCCTCGGTTTTCACTTCCAGAGAGCGGCGCGTCCTAAAATCGTCGTAGTCGTCTTGTTGCGAAAGCAACGTCGAGCGAACTTCCAAAATTTTCTTCTTCGTAAAGAACGCCAGCCCCTCGTCATAGCGCGAATACCCTGTTTTGACCGGCAGCCAAACCATCTCGTAGCGAAGGCCTTGCTGCTTCATCAGCTGATGCAGCATGTACGCGTGGTTGTCTTCCCGAAAGGGAACGCCCGGACGGGCGCTTGGCTCTTGCATATCGTCCGCCGCGAACGTTTGATTGACTTCCTGCAACGCGATCACATCCGGATCCAGGGCCGCGATCGCTTTCACGAACTCCACTTGCTTGACGCGCATCGCCTTCTCTTCGAGCGAATGCGTATTCAACGTGAGCAGTTTCATATTATCCCTCCAAAAGCAAATCGTTGATATCCGACTTCAGAACATCGGCTTTTGGTCCGTATACGGCCTGGATCCCGTTTCCTTTTTTCACAAGACCCATCGCGCCTTCTTTTTTCCACTCGCTTACATCCGCGACTTTTTCCGGATCCTTCACCGTGACCCGCAGACGCGTCATGCAGGCGTCCACCAGCTCGATGTTGTCAAAGCCGCCCAGCAACTCGATAATACGCACTGGCTGCGAAGCCGGATCGAGCGCCGTCGTCGATTTCGAAGCCGTCTGCTCGCCGCCTTCTTCCGCGCTCTGGTAGTTGCCGTTGCGTCCTGGCGTCGCGTAGTTGAATTTTTTGATCATCCAGTTCGAAACAAGATAACCGATTCCCAGGAACGCCACGCAGGCGATCAGGAAGTTGATGATGTCCGCGCCCAGACCGGCTTGCATCGACATCGGCACCCGTGTCAAAAACTCAAGATTTCCAAACGAGTGCAAACGCAGATCGACGACACCTGCCAGCGCGAACGCCAATCCTTGCAGCACCGCGTACACGATATACATCGGAATCGCGCAGAACATGAACATGAACTCCAGCGGTTCAGTCACGCCGGTCAGGAACACGGCGAGCACGATCGAAATGAACATCGAACGATATTGTTTTCTCTTGTCCGCGTCCACGTTGCGGTACATCGCCAGCGCGAAGCCCATCAGCAGACCTGTCGCGCCAATCATCTGTCCCACCTTGAAGCGGGCCGGCGTCACGTTGGCAAGCAAGTCGTTGTACGCCGCGAAATTGCCGGCATCTTTAAAGTTGATCAAATCCGTCACCCAGGCCAGCCATAGCGGATCCTGGCCGAAAACCTGTGTCCCCGCGGCCGCGCCGGTCATGATCGTGTACGTGCCGCCAAACGACGTGTAGTTCATCGGGATCGTGAGCATGTGGTGCAAGCCAAACGGCAATAGCAGACGCTCGAGCGTTCCGTAAATGAATGGAGCCAAAATCGGCGACGTCGTCGAAGAACCGGCGATCCACACGCCAAACGAGTTGATTCCCAGCTGCACAAACGGCCATACGACCGCCAGCACGAGGCTGACCACGATCGACCACGCGATCACGACAAGCGGAACGAACCGTTTTCCGTTAAAGAACGAGAGGGCTTCCGGAAGTTTACGGAAATTATAGTACTTGTTGTAAATGATGCCACCCATGAAACCGGCGATCATGCCGACAAACACACCCATGTTCAACGCCGGCGCGCCAAGCACCGACACGAAGTAGCCATCGACCGGCATCGGCTGTCCAAACAGCGTGTGCGTCATCGCTGCCGGATCGGCCAGCATCGCGTTGGTCACCCCGAAAATCTGTCCGGTGATGTTGTTGACAAGCACAAACGCGATCGCCGCCGCGAACGCGCCACCCGCGCGCTCCTTCGCCCACGATCCACCAATCGCGATCGCGAACAGCAGGTTCAAGTTGTTGATGACAGCCCAGCCGATGTTTTCCACGACGCTGCCAATCGTCGACAGCATCGCGATATCGCCCGCGCTCATGCCAATGAGCTTTCCAAGCGAGATCATCAAGCCGGCTGCCGGCATAACGGCGATCACAACCATGAGCACTTTTCCAAATTTTTGCAGGAAGTCGAAGTTGATTCCCATTTTCTTCTTTTCCGTCATGAGCTTCTTGCCGGCTTTCACTTTGCCTTTGGCAAACGACAGCGTCTTATCCTGCGCCCCTTTGCACACGATGACCGGCGTGATCGGATTGATGTTTTTCTTCTTCAGCAAATCCAAATCCACGACCGCTACCAGCTCGCCTTTTTTCACTTTTTGTCCGGCTTTCACTTTCACATCGAAGCCTTCCCCGTTCAAGCCAACCGTTTCCAGACCGACATGCACGAGGATTTCCTCGCCGTTTTTCCCTTTGAATCCAAAGGCGTGCTTTGTCGGCGCGACCATCGTGATCTCTCCATCCACCGGGCTGACGATTTCTCCGTTTTCCGGTACGATGGCGATGCCTTCTCCCATCATCTTTTGAGAGAAGATTGGATCCGGGACTTGCTCAAGCGCAACCGTCTGTCCGGATACCGGCGCGTAAATAATGAGTTTTTGTGCTTTCATTTTTTCTCCCTTTCTTGCAATTTTTATGCACTAATTTCACTTTCATTGTATATAAATTGCATAAAATTGCAAGATGTAATTCATAAAAATTTCAAAGAAATCCGAATGTAAGCGGATTCCGCAACAAAGATGCGTTCTTTTTGCATAGAAATTCGTTAAAATGCAAAAAATCAGGCATTTTCCGCTTTTCATTCATGCAAATTTCGGCTATTCTTAAAAGCAGAAAGAAAGGAAGGCTTTATATGGCAGTAACGATTAAAGAAGTGGCCGCGCTGGCTGGTGTGTCCCCGTCCACCGTCTCAAGAACATGCAACAACTCACCTCTGATTTCAAAAAAGACGCAGGAACGGGTACGCAAAGCGATGGAGGAGCTCGGCTACGAGCCTGTGGGTGGCGAAAATCCCGCCGAAAGCGGAAAATCCCTGGGAGCCATTGGCATTGTGTTGCCTTCCTATCAACAGGAAAACTTTGAAAACCCGTTTTATCTCGACGTCATCCGGGACATTTCCAAAACATGCAACCATTTGCAGTACGCGACTTGCGTGCTCAGCGGAAAAAACGAAAGCGAGCTGCTGGAATCCATCGATCTGTTACGCAAGTCTTCCAGCAAGATCACGTTCATTTTGCTGTATTCCCAGGAAAACGATCCCATCGCCGAGTATTTGTACGACGAAGGCTTGCGCTATGTTATGATTGGCGCTCCTTTGCAGCACGACACCGAAACCATCAGCGTCGACAACGACAACTTCTCGGCCGCCTACGACGCGTGCAAGTACTTGATCGAGCACGGGCACAAGCAAATCGGCTACATCGGTCTGGATTCCAGCCTCGCCTTTTCCGCCCGCCGCAAACAAGGCTATCAAATGGCGCTCCTTGAGCACGACCTCGCGCTGACGGCCGGACACTGCATGGAGTTCGATCCCACCGACGAGCAAAAAGTGCAAGCCCTTCAAGATATGCTCACGCAAAAAAACCGGCCCACCGCTCTGCTTGTCGTCGACGATTTGCTGGCGCTAGCCATCAACCAGCTCTGCCGCCAATTCGGACTCCATGTGCCGGAAGACATTTCTATCGTCTCCTTCAACAATTCCGTTTTCGCGAAGCTGTCGATTCCCAGCCTCACCTCGGTCGACATCCACGCGCGCCAGCTTGGTATCGAAGCCGCGCTGCAAGCGATCAATCATTTGGAAACGCCCGATTTGACACCTTCCAAAGTCATCGTACCGTACTCGCTCGTGGAACGAGACAGTGTAAAAACGCTTTAATCCAAAGCCGGCGCCGGTTCTCCCGGCGTTTTTTTCTGTCCATATTGTCAGGAAAAACCCGACGGAATCTGCTACGATAAAGACATGAAATGGAAAATTTTGATTATCGAGGACGATTTTTTGCTTTCCGGGCAAATCGCCGCCTCGTTGCAGCAAACGTACGAAGTTCGCTGCCTCCATCGTTTTGATCACGTCTTATCCGAGGTGGGTACCTACGAACCCGATCTCGTCCTGCTGGATATCAACCTTCCCGTCCACGACGGGTTTTACTGGTGCGAGCGGATCCGCTCAGTTTCCCACCTTCCGATCGTATTCATTACCTCGCGGGCGGAAACGGCTGACACCGTCAAAGCCATCCGGCTTGGCGGCGACGACTACATCGTCAAACCGTTTCGCCTCGAGCTGCTGGAAGCCAAGATCCAGGCCGCCCTTCGCCGCAACGAGGAATACCAAAAGCCGAAAATCGTCGAGCTCGCGCCCGGACTGACGTACAACATGGATTTGCAAAGCTTGCGCCTGCATGGAACCGCCATCGAGCTGACGCCAACCGAAAAAAAGCTGTTCCACGCGCTCGTTCGCAAAAAAGGCGCGCTTGTCAGCCGCACGGAATTGATGCTCGCTTTATGGGATACCGACCAATTCATCGAGGAAGGGACGCTAACGACTTCCGTTTCCCGGCTGCGCCACAAACTCAGCGCCCTGACCGGGCATTCCGTCATCGTGACTTCAAAAGGGAAAGGATACTATATCGAATGATTTTCGCTTTGCTTCTTCTGATCGCCTTCAATTTGTATTCAATCTTCCTGCTGCCGCAAATTGACTGGTTCGACTTGTTTTATTTCGACCTTCTCGTCATCGTGGTATGGCTTGCCTGCGTGCTGTCTGCCCGGTTTCGCCGGCACCGGCGTGAACAGGAAATTAAAAAGCGGCTTGGCGACAAAGATCTTGCCGCGCCCGCTTTTTTTCCTTTTGTCAACGAGGAACTGTACCGCCACGACGTCGGGATTTTGGAAGCGGAACGAAAGCAGGCGCTTTCCGACAACGACGAGCTAAAAGACATGGTCGACCGCATCGTCCACGAGTTGAAAGCCAATATCAACACGATTTCTCTTTGCAACGAGACGCTGCAAAACGAAGTCATCCAACTCGCCGCGGAAAGGATGAACCGCCAGCTCAGCCAGCTGCTTTTGCTTGCGAAGCTCGAAACGAACACGATGTCCCTCCACTATGAAAAGGCCGATGTGCGCGACTTGCTTTGCCGTTCCATCAAAAACAACAAGTACTTTCTCATTCACGAGCGCTTCTCGATCCATCTCGATTGCGAGTCGGCCATCGTCTATACCGACGCCGACTGGCTCGTGTACGTTTTCGACCAGCTTCTTGTCAACGCCATCAAATACAAGCGGGATCCAAAAATCGAAATCGCGGTTCGCCAAAACGAGTCGGTGACGACGATTCAAATGACCGATTACGGCATTGGCATTCCCGCCTTTGACTTGCCCAGCGTTTTTGAAAAAGGAGCAGTTGGCAGCCACGTGCATGCCGGCGCCTACAAATCGACCGGGATGGGGTTGTATTTCGCGAAAAAGGCGCTGGACCACCTTTCCGGAACGATCGAAGTGCAATCCGAGTCCGGGCAGTCCACCACGTTCACGATTCGCCTCTACAACAATGAAAAAATCGACTTGCTTCGATCTTGACGAGCTTTGTAATCTAGATGTAAGGATGGATCCAAGTCGATTTTTTACAATAGAGTCGGAGGTACAACCAATGAAAAAAGAAATTTTAAAAGTGGAACATTTACAAAAGATATACGGAAACCGCGGCTATGGCCAGCCGGTGCTGGACGATATCAGCTTTACCGTTTACCAAAAAGACTTTGTCGCCATCATGGGGCCGAGCGGATCCGGCAAGACCACGCTGCTGAACTTGATTTCCTCGATCGACCGGCCGACACGCGGCCATGTGGTTTTGAACGGAAGCGACCTCACAAGCCTTTCGTCCAAACAACTCGCTAAACTGCGAAAAGATTCCATTGGCTTCATCTTCCAGGACTACTCCCTTTTGGACTCGATGCCGCTGCTCGACAACATCGTGCTGCCGCTTTCGCTCAATGGCGAAAAAGCGGCTGTCGCGCTCCAAAAAGGAAAAAAGCTCGCCCGGCTTTTCGGGCTGGCGAACCATCTCGACAAATATCCATATCAGCTTTCGGGCGGTCAGAAACAACGGGGCGCGACTTGCCGGGCGCTGATCATGAATCCGTCGATCGTTTTCGCCGACGAGCCAACCGGCGCGCTCGACTCCAAATCGTCGAAAGATTTGCTGGAGTGCTTCGCCCAAATCAACAGCCAGGACCAGACGACGATCGTCATGGTCACGCATGACGCCTTCGCGGCCTCGTACGCCAAGGAAGTGTACGTGCTCAAAGACGGACGAATCGAAATGCACATCCATCGGGGCGAAAGCCAAAAGGAGTTTTTCAACCGGATCCTTGACATTCAAGCGACGATGGGAAGTGATCTGCAATGAGTTTGTTTCAACTCGCCTGGCAAAACTTCGTCCAGCACGCCCGCCGGTACAGCGCCTTGATTTTCTCGCTGTCCTTTACCGTTTTTGTGTATTTCAACTTTGAAAACATCCGGTATTCCAGCGCCCTGGGCGGACTGGATGCAGTCAATCTGGAACGCATCGCCACACTGCTTAACGTCGTCAAAGTCGTTCTCGTGTGCTTCATGATCTCGTTTAGTTGGTACGCGTCCAACGTCTTTTTGAAAAACCAGAAAAAAGAAATCGGCATCTACGTGTTTCTTGGCTTGACCAACACCCGGATCGGCATGCTGTATGCCATAGAGAACTTGCTCGTCGGCCTCGTTTCCATTGTGGCAGGCATCGTGCTCGGCACCTTGTTCTCGTATTTGTTCACGATGGTTTTCGTGCGGATGTCCGCTCTGGGCGTCGCGCCCCAGTTCTCGATTTCCGTCCAGGCCATCGCGCAAACGGCTTTGCTTTTTTCGCTCATTTATGGACTCGTCACACTCAAAGGGATGTGGGAGATCCGACGCAGCACGGTTCTCCATTTGATTTCCGCGGCGCGCCAAAACGAAAAGGTGGCGCGTCGCAGCGGATTTCTGCTCGCCAAGGCCTTACTTGGCTGCGCCACGCTTGGCATAGGCTACGCGTTCGCCATCAAAGACGGCGGCATGGATGTGCTGGCCAACGCGATGATCGCGACGGTTTGCGTCATTGTGGGGACATATTGGCTCTTTGGCGGCTTTCTCCCCTTTCTCTTTCAGTCCCTGCAAAAAAACAAGCGGTTTCTTTATGGCGGCCGGCGCGTCTTGTGGATCAACAACCTCGTCTTCCGCATGAAACAAAACTACCGCTCGTACGCGATGGTATGCATTTTGCTCATTTGCGCCGTGACCGCTCTTGGATGCGGATTCACGTTAAACAATCGAATCCAGGCGATGCGTGAGTACTCGATGCAGTACGACTACCAGCTAATCAGCGCTTCTCCAAACCAGCAGGAACATTTCGACGCGCTCTTTCAAGACGTCGTCGACCGTTCGACACTCCAAATCGGACAAAGCGAAGAGCAGCTGTTCATCCCGTACTCGAATCTGGCGGACTTTGACATTCCCAAGCCGGAGCCGGATCAATGCGTCAAGCTCGCCAAGAAAATGATGCTTTCGCTTTATACCGATCCCTCCCGCTTTTCAACGACGCTCGACGGGAAACCACTGGAATGCGTCGGGGAGGTGCGGCGGGCCGTTGCCGGATTCATGCAGGATAAAATGGAAGTGCCGATTTATGTCATTGACGACGCGTTGTTCAACGCGACCTTTCCTGAAGAACAACGGCTTTCCCTGTACAATTATAAGCTGGCGGATTCCCATCCCGACTACGCGCAGACGCTGCAAGACGATCCATGGGTCGAAGGAGTGTATATCGCGGATAAAAACGCGCAAAGCGACGAGTGGCTTTCCACGATTTTCACCTTTTGCGTTTTCTTGTTTCTCGTGTTCCTCATCGCGGCGTGCTCGATTTTATTTATCAAGCAGTACAACGACTCGTTCGAGGACATCGCACCATACGCCATTTTGCAAAAACTCGGCGTGGACAGAAACGTTCTGAAACGCTCCATCGCGAAAGAATGCTCGCTCCAGTTTGGCTTGGATTTTGTGATCATGAGCCTTTCCTCCTTCTTTTCGCTTTTGGCGCTTTCCAAAATCGCAGGCGATCCGATGGAAGTGGTTTTCTTTGTCAGCAACGCGATCATTCTCGTATTCATCGTGTTGTGCGACCTGCTTTGCATTCGTTTTGTCCAGCAAAACGTGCTCTCCTGATCTCGTAAAAAAAGACGGTTCACCGTCTTTTTTCGTCTTCATTTGTTTTTAATCCCGCAACGGGTCGATGCGCACTTCGCAAACATTGGAAAAATCCAGGGACTTCACGATGTCCAGCACCTCGTCCAGCGTCAACTCTTCCACTAGATCCAGCCATTCCAAATAGTCGTAGCCATCCAGTTCGGCCCGCATCATTTCGATCGCGAGGCTCTCAAAATGGTCCAGCGAGCGTATGTTGCGCGCCAAAGCCTGGATTTTCAAGCTTTCAAAGCCTTCCGGGTCGATTTCCTGTTCTCCGCGTGCGATCGACTCCACCACCTGGCGGAACGCGTCGACTTTTTCGGTTTGCGCGTAAAACAAAATATAGCCATGGTCTTTGTGGAAATCCGCCTCGGCTCCCCACATTTGCGAAATGACCTGATGGTCGAGCCACGTCTGGTATTGCGGATTGACCGGTCCGAGAACGCAGTCGAGCCACAGCGAAACCGCCGTGTCGACCTTCAAGGATTGCTCCAGCGTTTCATAGCCGTGAAGCTTGTACGCGAAGCCGACAAAGGGCGCCGAAACGTCCATTTCCATGGAATAAAACGCCCGCGCGACTTGCACCGGCTCTTCCGGAAAAAAGCGGACCGCCTTGCTTTCGATGCGGGAAGGATATTTTTCTTCCTGCTCTTCAATGTGTTTGAATACAGGATCCAGCTCCTGTCCGGTAATGCCGACAATCACCATGCGGGAAGGATCGTAGTTGCGGGCGTAAAACGCCTTCAAATCAGCCACGCTCATCTGCTCGATGTCATGTTCGGTTCCTAAAATATCGTATTTCAGCGGATGGCGGCCATACATGGAAGCGTACAGTTCTTTTACCAGACGAAAATCCGGATTTTGATCGTACATCGCGTATTCGCTTAAGATGATTCCTTTTTCTTTCTCGACGGTTTTCTCGGTAATGTCAAGGCCTTGCACAAAATCCAGCAGCAGCGAAAGCGGCCGCTCGATATCGGCCGTCGTTGAAAAATAGTAGGCCGTTTCCGTATACGACGTAAAAGCGTTGGTTTGCGCCTGCATTTTTGCGAACAGGTCGCTCACATCCTCGTCGTGGTAGTGAAACATTTGATGCTCTAAAAAATGAGCGCAGCCGGTGCGGTTTTGAATCGTTTCGCCCGCGATCCGCTCGCGGACATTAAAGCCCCCGGTGCCAAATCCGCAAAGGAAGAACGACTGCACATAGTCCGGTTTGCGAATCAGGATGACGGTGGCTCCGTTTTTCAGCGTTTTTTTTCGAATCTCAGTTTTCCATGGTTCCATCGAAATCCTCCTTTACGATCGCCATTGAAACAAGCGCGAGCCGACTAGCGACTTCGCAAACCTGGTCCCGCTCAATGGTTCGAATCGTTTCCACGCGTTGCGCCAGCGACTCCGAGCGCTCAAGCATCGAGTCGAGAAAGCGCTGCTCGATCATGGCCCACGGCCGGTCCTGCTGACGCCGGAACATGTCTATCAAATCCATCTTGGCGATTTCCAGCTGTTCATCGGAAAACTGCCCGTCGGCGCATTTCTGAATTTGCGCCTGGATCAGCCGCAAACAGCGGGCGATGGAGTCCGCGGAAGTGCCGGTGCTAATGAGCAGGGCGCCGTCAAAGCGGACAAGAGAAGAAGAAATCGAATAGCACAAGCTGTTCTTTTCTCGCACTTCCTCAAAGAGCAGCGACATGGGACCTTGGCCTAAAATCGAGTTCAGTACAAGAAGCGGGTAATAGCGGGATGAATCAATGGGAGTCGACGTGGCCCATACTTGCACGATGGAAGTTTGAGCGATATTTTTCTCAAGCACCTGGAACGAAGGACTCGTCCTGGGAATCAGCGCCATGCGTAAAGACGGTTTTTCGAATTGAGGAATGGCATTCAAAAACGCCTCCATAACCGGTTCGAGCGTTCCGCAGCAGGAAACGAAACGAGGAAGGGCTCTCCACGATTCGTACAGCGCCACGACCTCTTCGTAGGACAGGGCCTCGATGTCTTCCAAAGCGCCTTGAATCGGGATCGCGATATCGTGGTCCTCGGCGGCCAGCGCGAACGCCGTTTTGAGCGCGAGAGAATCCGGGTCGTCGTTTTGCCGGCGCAGCCGGCTGGCAAGCAAGTATTTCGCTTCTTCAAAGGATTTTTGATCAAAGAGCGCGTGATGGAGAATCTGATCCATCATATGCACGACTTCATGGATATAACCGGGATCCTTGACGCGCTCGGGCCGAATGTATTGAAAGCGGATGTCGAGCGCCACCTGCCGGCCATAGCCGGTCAATCCGTAGGAAACTTTCATTCCGTACGCGTGGTTGAGGGCGATCGATAACTTTTGCTTCGAGTCGAAATCGGCCGTTTTCGACTTCAGCATAAAAACTAAAAGGTTGTAAGCGGTAATCGTACGGCGTTCCAAAGGCAGGAGCGAACGAACAAGAACACTTACATCACTAAATTTTTCAGTTTGAATCTGTTGCAAATTTCTTTCCTCCTTTTTCTTCACCTTGTATTTTATTATAGCATGATTCGTCGGTATGAAGTCCAGAGGGTGTCACAAAAAAAAGCCTCCAAATGGAGACTTCTTCTTTCCGATTTATGCGACGTGGATAAATCCAATCAGCGCGCGTTCGCAGTCGATTCCTGCAACGACAGTCTGGCTTCCGAGCCATCCGCCGTGAACGGCTTGTCCGTTTCCAATGTAAACGGCGATATGTCCGGAATAGATGATCAAGTCACCGGCTACCGGGCTGCTCGTCCAAGAACCAAGCGCCGCGTAGTCTTCCGGCCATCCGTGGAAGTTGATTCCCACAGCCGCCAAAGCGTTTGTCGCCAGCATCGTGCAGTCCTGCGTCATGCCGACTTGAGCAAGCGCCGCGTTGGCGATTGCCTGTCCTTTTCCAGTGTCTACGACTGGTGGCTGTTCCGGAACTACCGGCTCCACCGGTGCTTCCACTGGAGGTTGTTCTGGCTGAACAGGCTCCACTGGTGTTTCCACTGGCTGTTGTTCTTCCGGTTGTACCGGCGTTTCGACTGGCTGCTCAACCTCTGGTGTTTCCACCGGTTGTTCAACTTCCGGTATTTCCACTGGCTGCGACACTTCCGGCTGCGTTGGAGTTTCCTGTGGTGTTGTAGTTTCTGTAGTTGTTTCTGCAGGAACTTCCGTATCTTCAACTGCCGGCGCATCCGTAACGACACCGTTTCCGTCGATTGTATAGCCATCTTTCGATGTATTTTGCATTAAGTTTCCGTTTTCGTCGAATGCGTAGTTCGTACCTTCGATCGCATGGAATGTATCTTTTACCTGGTTTCCGCTTTCATCGAAATATTGTTTCGATCCATTCGCTTCCTGCCAGCCTGTGCGGAAGACGCCGTCGTCTCCTGTCACATACGTTTTGCCATCCACTTCAAACGTTCCCGTGACCATTGCTCCGTTTTCACCGAAGTAATAGCGGTTTCCGTCAATGTCCACCCAACCAGTCACGGCGTTGCCGTTTTCGTCAAAGTAATACTTAACTCCGTCATGGTCGATCCATTGTTTTGCCACTTTGAATCCCTGGTCGTCATAATAGCTTTTGCCATCTTCCGACCATCCCTGCACAAGTCCGCCTTGCGACTGGAAGTTGTAAGTAGTACCTTGAATGGTTGTTTCGCCCGTTTCCGCAGAACCGTCTTTTCCAAAGTAATACGTTGCGTTGGAAACGTTCTGCCATCCGAACTGCATTTCTCCTTGCCCATTAAAGTAATAGACTTCGCCATCAATTTCTGTCAGGCCGGTCGCACGCTGGCGATTCGACTCCAACACATAATAACGATCTGCATCCTCACCATGCCATCCCGGCTGGGTTTCATATGCATGTACGGTAGAAAGAACTGGACCTGAAGCACATAAGCATAAGGCTACTGCCAATAATTTACTGTGTTTTTCAATAAAATTCATTTCTTATACCTCTTCGCTACAACACGGATAGGTTAACATGAAATTTCATTTCTTGCAAAATTCGATTTGCACCATTTGGCTTTCCTCCCGCGAATATTCAATTTATTTTGTAATGAATTCCTTTATCTAAAGTTGATTTTTCTTAAATATGGATAAATATGTGATTTTTAATAAAATTATCGAAATTCACAAATTGTCTACGAATCATGAACAATTTTCGCTTTTGTTTGTCATATTTCCAATCGTATTTATCAGTATTACAAGCTGAAACAGCCCTAAAATCACAAAACCGGCGCAAAAAAGGATACCGCCCGTAGACAAAATAGAAAGCGTTTTCAAAACCGCTGTAATCGTAACACATTGCAGTCCGACGACCATCCACCCCGCGATCCATCCCAACAGCCCCGCGACAAGTCCCGCAAGGAAATATCCCGCCTTTTTTCGAAGCGCCACAACCAGTCCCAGTGACAAAACCAGCAAAAACAGTTCACCAGGCGTAAACGCCGACGCGATCTTTTTCGCGTTCATCGCCGCGAAGGCGATCCGGGGAAACAATCCAGCCGAATACCGGTTCATGGATTCGTAAAACTCAAACAGCGCGTCCACGTCGCGCACCCGCCACAAATCGACCATCATGAAGCCAAGCCAGACAAACTGCCAAAGCCACCATCCTAAAACGCCGGTTTCCACCCACGCCAGCCGCTGCTCAAACGAAGCGAAGAAGCTGTCAATCGCCCGAATAATTTTCAAGGAAGTCTTCCCCTTTGAGCTGCTCGTGACCGCTCAAGCCCGGATAGCCAAGCTGACGAAGCACCTCGTACACGACGATCGCGGTGCAGTTGGAAAGATTCAAGGAGCGGGCGTTGGCGATCATCGGCAGCCGCATGCAAGTTTCAAGGTGCCCCTTCAAAATCGACTTGTCGATTCCCGTGCTTTCTTTTCCAAGCACTAAATAAATATCGCCCGGCTCTTTTGTGAAATCAAAATCGGATGGCGCTTTCTTTCCGTAACGCGTCATAAAATACATGGAGGCGTCCGGATTTTCCTGTAAAAAGGCGTCCCAGTTTGGATGGATATGAATGTCCGCGTCGCGAATGTAGTCCATACCACTGCGACGCAAATGCTTTTCATCCAGCGAAAATCCAAGCGGCTCGATCAAATGAAGCCGGCTTCCTGTCGCCATGCAGGTGCGGATGATGTTTCCCGTGTTGCCCGGAATTTCAGGCTCGTACAATACAACGTGGATCATTGGTTCTGGTCCTCCAAGAAGCGACGCAACGCGATGCCCCGGTGCGAGATCGCGTGCTTTTTCTCATCGCTGACGTTGGCCAGCGTCGTCTGATAAGGCGGGTAGTAAAAAATCGGATCGTAGCCAAAGCCGTTGGATCCAATCGGCTTCTCGCTGATTTCCCCTTCCACTTCCCCGCGGTACACGCGCTCTTCGCTTCCGTCCACATACGCGATGGCGCATACGTAGCGGGCCGTCCGCGTTTTTCCTTCGACTTGCCGCAAGATGAAATCGTTTTTTATAGCATACGACGTGTCTTCGCCCATAAAGCGGGCGGAGTACACTCCCGGCGCTTTGTCCATCGCATCCACTTCCAAACCGGAGTCGTCGGCAAAAACCGGTTCGTGCACGCGTTCATACAGCGCTCTGGCTTTGATGAGCGCGTTTTCCTCAAATGTCTTTCCATCTTCCACGATGTCGATCGGCTCCTTCAAATCTTTAAAACTTTTGATTTCGACATCCGCGCCTAGCATTTCCTGAAACTCTTCCAGCTTATGCGCGTTGCTTGTCGCGATCCATACTTTCTTTTCCATGCTTTACCTCCGTGAAGCCAACACCAGCCATCTTTCTCCTATATTATATAGGACATGCCAGCCTTTTGTGGTTTCCAACAGCGTCAGTATACCACATCCTGCGCGTCTGCCACGCTTTGATTGGCTGAAAGGTCGATTCCTGTCCGGATGAAACAATGAAAATTCATGAAACAAAGATTGTTTCGTTTTCAAGAATATATTATAATTTCTTTTAAGATCATTGGATCATTTGAGAAAGGAGAGAAGAGCGAAAGCTCCAACATCAGTTATGAAATTAAATGGATCACAAATCATTATGGAAATTTTACGTGAGCACGGTGTCGACACGATTTTTGGCTATCCGGGCGGCACGGCCCTCAACGTTTACGATTCCATCTACGATTATCAGGATAAAATTCACCATGTGCTCACCGCGCACGAGCAAGGGGCCAGCCACGCGGCCGACGGCTACGCCCGGGCGACTGGAAAAACGGGCGTCGTGTTCGCGACCAGCGGTCCGGGGGCGACCAATCTGGTGACGGGCATCGCGACGGCTTTTTTGGACAGCGTGCCGATGGTCGCCATCACATGCAACGTCAACGACGAAGCCATTGGCCGGGACGCCTTCCAGGAAGTGAGCATCACCGGCGTCACGCTGCCGATTACCAAGCACAATTTTTTTGTCAATAAAATCGAAAATCTGGCCGACTCGCTGCGCAACGCGTTCCGCATCGCCAACGAAGGAAGAAAGGGTCCCGTTCTCGTCGACATTACCAAAGATGTCACGGCGCCGAACAATTTGTATGAATACACCCCGCAGCCGCCTTTGCCTAAAAAGCCCCATCCCACTTTGGATGAAAAAAAGCTGGGTGAAATCGCCGAAGCCATCGCTTTGTCGAAACGTCCGGTTGTTTACTTTGGCGGCGGCGTGGCGTCCAGTCAAGCCAAGGAGGAGCTGAACGCGTTCATCGAGCGCATCGACGCGGTCGCCACGTACACCTTGATGGGCGCCGGCGTTCTCAAGCACGACGATCCCCGCAACCTTGGCTTGATTGGAATGCACGGCAGCATGGCGGCCAACCAGGCGATCGACCAGGCAGATTTGGTCATCGCGCTGGGCACCCGCTTTTCGGATCGCGTCGCGTTGAATCCAAATCGTTTCGCCCAGCGCGCGGCCATCGTCCATGTCGATATCGACGAATCGGAAATCAACAAAAACGTCCTGATCAATTTCGATGTCGTGGCCGACGTGAAAGACTTTTTGACTGCCCTGCTGCCAAAGCTTGAGCAAAAACGCAACGACGCCTGGATCAAACACGTGTCGTCCTTCCGGAAATTCGTCGAAACCGATGTCAAAGAGGCGACGATCCGTCCAAAAGACATCATCGAGGCAGCGTGCGACTTGACCGACAAGGAAACGATTTACGTGACCGATGTCGGCCAGCATCAAATGTGGGCGGCACAATATTTAAAGCATGAAAAAGCCGAAAACTTCCTGACAAGCGGCGGTCTGGGCACGATGGGATACGGCTATGGCGCCGCGATTGGGGCCCAGTTTGGAAAGCCGGAAAAGCGCGTCATCCACTTTACGGGCGATGGCAGCTTCCATATGAACTTGAACGAGGCGTGCACCGCTGTCAGCAACCGCCTGCCGATTATCACGATCATCTTCGACAACAAAGTGCTGGGCATGGTGTATCAATGGCAAACGGTTTTCTACAACAAACACTACTCCCAGACGATTTTGCAGCGGCAAACCGACTACGTCCAGCTCGCCAAAGGATTTGGCGCCAAAGGATTTGAAGTGAACACGATCGAGCAGTTTAAGGACGCGTTCACACAAGCGCTCAAGGAAGACGGCCCGGTTTGGATCGCCTGCAACATCGCCAAGGAAGAGCGCGTCCTGCCGATGATTCCAAATGGCGGAACCATCGAGGACATGATCACGAACTGAGAGAGGAAGAAAGACGTATGAAAAGAGAAGTTATCAGTATATTTGTCGACAACAGCGCCAACGTGCTGACCCGCGTCGCCTCTTTGTTTGGACGCCGCGGATTCAATATCGAATCGCTTACCGTTTCCACGACAAGCGACCCGGCGATTTCCAGAATCACGGCGGTTTTCAACGGCAACGAGCAATCGCTCCATCAAATTTTGACGCAGACGCGCAAGCTCGAAGTCGTGCGCGACATCTTCACATTGGAGAAAGGACGCTCGCTGTTTCGCGAGCTGCTGCTTGTCAAAGTGGCGTGCGACAAGACAAACCGCGCGGCGATCCGCGAAATCGTGGACATTTACCGAGGCAAGATCATTTCGCTTTCCAAAACGTGCATGATCGTGGAGCTCACCGGCGCGAGCGAGAAAATCGACGGCTTTTTGGATATGTTGTCCTGCTACGACGTGCTGGAAGTTTGCCGCACCGGCGTGACCGGCATTTCGCGGGATGCCAATACGGAAGTCGAAGACGAGGAATAAGAAAGGAGTCGACTATGAACAAACACAAAAGCAAAGCGGTCACGGAGGGAATTGAAAAAGCGCCGATGCGCTCCCTCTTTTACGCGATGGGCTATACGAAAGAGGAACTGGACCGCCCGCTGATCGGGATCGTGAGCGCCCACAGCGACATCGTGCCGGGCCACTTCCATCTCGACAAAATCGTCGAAGCCGTGAAAGCCGGCGTACGCATGGCGGGAGGAACCCCCATCATGGTGCCTTCGATTGGCGTATGCGACGGTATCGCGATGGGCCATGTCGGCATGAAGTACTCCCTGCCAAGCCGGGAGCTGATCGCCGATTCCGTGGAAACGATGGCGCAGGCGCACGCCTTTGACGGCCTTGTCCTCGTGCCCAACTGCGACAAAATCGTGCCGGGCATGGTCATGGGCGCCTTACGACTGAACCTGCCGACCGTCGTGGTCAGCGGCGGTCCGATGATGTCGGGCTGCGTGGACAACGAGGACACGTCGCTGTCCAAGATGTTTGAAGCTGTCGGCGCCCGGAAAGCGAACTTGATCGACGACGAGAAGCTCATGGAGTTCGAAACGAACACGTGTCCGGGATGCGGAAGCTGCTCGGGCATGTACACCGCCAACTCGATGAACTGCCTGTGCGAGGCACTTGGCATCGCGCTGCCGGGCAACGGAACGATTCCGGCTGTCCAGGCTCGAAGACTCCAGCTCGCGAAAAAAGCCGGCATGGCGATCATGGATCTTGTCGAAAAAGACATCAAGATCAAGGACATCCTTCATGAACGATCCATCCGCAACGCGCTGACGTGCGACATGGCGCTTGGCTGCTCGAGCAATTCCGTGCTCCACCTGCTCGCCATTTCCAACGAGGCCGGCTGCCCGCTTTCGCTCAACACGTTCAACGAGTTCAGCGAAAAGGTACCCAACCTTTGCCATCTCGCTCCAGCCGGAAAAACCCATATGCACGACTTGGACAAAGCCGGTGGACTGCAAGCGGTTTACCACGAGCTGAACAAAATGGGATTGATCGACACGTCGCTGTTGACCGTCAACGGCAAAACCGTTGGTGAAAATATCGAATTCGCCTTTAACAAAGATCCGGACACGATTCGCCCGGTCGAAACGCCGTATTCGAAAACGGGCGGAATCGCTGTTTTATTTGGCAATATCGCCCCGAATGGCTGCGTCGTCAAACGCAGTGCCGTCGATGAAAGCATGATGAAGCACACCGGTCCGGCCCGCGTATTCAACTCGGAGGAAGAGGCGATCGAGACGATTTACGCGGGGGGCATTCACGATGGCGACGTCGTCGTGATTCGCTACGAAGGCCCGAAAGGCGGTCCCGGCATGCGCGAAATGCTCAATCCGACCAGCGCGCTGGCGGGCATGAAGCTCGACAAGACCGTGGCGCTCATCACGGATGGACGCTTCTCGGGCGCCTCCCGGGGCGCTTCGATCGGCCATGTGGCACCGGAGGCGGCCGCGGGCGGAACGATCGGACTGCTTGAGGAAGGCGACTTGATCACAATCGACATTCCAAACTACGCCATCCACGCGCACGTAGACGACGAAACGTTCGAAGAGCGCAGAAAGAGTCAAAAACCATTTGAATCCACATTCAAATCGGGATGGCTTTCCCGCTACCAGCGTATGGTGCAAGGCGCCGACAAGGGAGCCGTTTTAAAATAATAAAGAAAAACAGCCGTAATCAAATCTGGCTGTTTTTCTTTATTACGTCTTCTGCAAAAGACCTAAGTAAGATGAGTGATTTCGTCATTTAATGTTTCGCGATCCAGTCCCGGTACCAGTAAAACGAATCTTTCGGTCGCCGTATCAGTGAACCATTCCCTTGTTCATCACATTCTACATGGATCATTCCGTAACGTTTGATGAATTCTCCTGTGGAAGCCGAGACAAGATCAATGATCCCCCAGACTAAATATCCCAACACCTCCACACCATCGTCATCAATGGCTTTTTCAATTTCCTCGACATGACGGCGGATATATTCAATTCGATACTCATCGTGAATCGTTCCATCTTTTTCAAGCACATCTTTGGCGCCTAGCCCGTTTTCCACGATAAAGAGCGGCAGACCATAACGTTCATATAAATTAGACAATGTGATTCTCAATCCAACCGGGTCGATTTGCCATCCCCATTCGGAACGTTGTAAATATGGATTTTTCACGCTTTGACTCATATTTCCACTCGTCGTCTCCAGCTCGTTCGAACTTGCCACGACATTGCTCGTATAGTACGAAAACCCGATATAGTCCACAGTTCCTTTTTTTATTTTTTCCAAATCACCTTCCTGGATCGGAAGTTTGATTCCCTTCCTTTCATACTCTTTTTTCTTGTAGGACGGATAGCTCCCCCTGCACATCACATCCGTATAAAAATAAGTAGACTGATTTCCTTTTGTGTACACAAGCATGTCCTGCGGATGGCAGCTGTATGGATAGAGACATGGATAGGTGATCATACAGCCAATCATCGCGTCTTTTCGCATTTCATGCGCCAACGAAACGGTCATCGCCGAAGCTAGAAACTGATGATAGGCGGCAAACGCTAAATCGCGCTCGTCATACCCTAGCACACCCGCCTCCATGTACGGATAGTATTCAAGCACATTGATTTCATTGAACGTCAGCCAGTATTTCACTTTTGGCAAAAACCGTTCAAAGCAAACCCAGACATAGCGGATAAACAAATCCACCATTTCGCGGCTCGTCCATCCGTTGTATCGCTGGCACAACGCGACGGGCGTCTCATAATGGGAAAGCGTAATCATCGGCTCGATATCATGCTTTCTCATTTCGTCGATCAACCGCTCATAATAACGCAGTCCTTCCTCGTTCGGCATCTCTTCCTCTCCCGTAGGAAAGATCCGGCTCCATGCGATGGAAATTCGTAAGCAACGAATGCCCATTTGCGCTAACAACGCGATATCCTCCGGATACCGATGGTAAAAATCAATTCCCTGATGATTCGGATAATCCCGGGTTTTCAAACATGCTAGCGACTCGTTTTCCTTTAAACGGCGCGTGTCACCCATCGGAAATTCGAAACACTCCCCATCTTCGTTCATACCGGTGATCATGCGCGGATCCCGGTTGTTTCCCCGACTCAGCACATCCATGATCGACAACCCTTTGCCGTCCTGATCATATGCTCCTTCCAACTGATTCGCGGCAGTCGCGCCACCCCATAAAAATCCTTTTGGAAACGCCATTCCTACTCTCCTTCTTGCGCCAAAACGAGTTCTTTTTCCTCTTCGGCAATTCCCATCGCCTGCTCTTCCTGGAAGGCTCTCGCATCGTCCATTTTAAAGAATGGAAGGTAAAGAAGGAACATGGCCGCAAGACATACCAGCCAGATGATCATAAAGCCGATCCCACCCTGCAAAAACGCCTGAATAAAGCCCGGCATGATCCATGGTGTCTGCGCGGCCGGATTCAACGTGTAAGGAACGATATACGCCAAGATCCATCCGATTCCTCCGGATACGACACTTGAAAGTACCATGGGAACAAAATAGATTGGATTCAGCATCACAGGAAATCCGAAAATAATCGGCTCGTTGATGTTGAAAATATTTGGCGGAATGCACAATTTGCGAAGCTCCTTGTATTTTTGCGACTTTGCGAACAGGCTCGCCAGACAGAGGCCAAGCGTGTTTCCGGTTCCTCCAATATAGCAGCACGCATAAACGACAGGCCAGATTGGATCGGGCAAAGGCTGTCCCGTCAAAAACGCTTCCATATTTTTCATTCCTAAAACGGTCAATACCGGTACATACGCGTTAAGCAGCGGGCTTGGATGGATTCCAAAAAACCAGCATAAATTACATAAAGTATACAAACCGATGAACGCGATCGGAGAAGCACCAAATTTTAAAATCGGCGTCACAATGATCTGTGTGATCATATCAAACAAGTTGCCAAATCCTGTCAGAGTAAATGCGTATTTGATGGCAAGCACGATCGTAAAGATAATCATCGCCGCAAAGGTTGGCGCCAGTGAACGGGTGACCATCGGCGGAACGCTTGCGGGTAATTTTAAAACAAGATTTTTTGACATCAGCCAGCAGTACAGCGATGAAATCAACAGTCCGACTAGCAGCGCCGCGAAAATCCCGTTGCTTCCAAAATACGCCGCGTTAAACATGGACGCCCAGTTGTTTTCGCCAAGTTCGACATATTGAAGCGGAACAAGCGCCACGTACGCCGCAAGGCAAATGACAAGTCCAACAACCGGATCCTGGCCTTTGGATTTTGTCAGCGAATAGGCGATCGTTCCTACCACATACAGCCCTAATAGATTGCTTGTCGCGGAAATAAACTGCTGGATAACCGTATACAACCCAATTTGATTCAAAAAATCCGTCCAGGGCTGGATTGGCAGGTTTCCGACAATCGCGAAAATACAGCATCCTAAAATAATAGGCATCGTGTTCATGAAGCCTTCCGTGATGGCTTTTAAATAAATGTTTTCTCCGGCCCAAGTCGCGACCGACCCCATGACCGATTCAAATTTTTCCCGTATTTGATTCATTTCTTCCTCTCTCTTTCTTTATGCAGCTGCGATTTGTTTTACAACTGCATCATAAAAGAAAAGTCCATGACTATCCATGTCACGGACTTGACGCTTTTTGTCAACCAAGTCAAATCAAGATTCGAAGCGAACGTTCCAGAAAACCGACAACATCCTCATTTGACTGTGTTTCTTCGCGATTCAATAAATAAAAAACCGAAAATAAAACGTTAAGCGCCTGCCGGTTCCGGCTGTATACGATTTCATCGCAATCCGCCGGCGTCATAAACAGGCAATCTTCGTTCACAAAAATACTGGAGAAAAAGTCATCGGCTTGAAGAACCGGTCCGTGATCGGGTAAGATTCGCACCTGCAAATTCGGATCGACGCGAATTTGCTCAATCAAATGTTCAAGATGGCGTTTCCGTTGTTCGGACGTCAAGTGAACCGGATGATTGCCCATCATGATTTTTCCATCAACCAAATAGCGCATCAGCACCGATCGAAAAATATAAATACGCCGTTGAATATTTGGATTTTCATACATTTCATCGAGCAGCACCTCATCATAAGGCAACCCGTATATCTCGATTAGTTCCATCCGCTGCTGGCGGGTCATAAAAACCGGAAACATATCCACATACACGGCGAAATAGCGTTCATACAATAAAAAAGCGTAAAAAAAGCGCAAACGGACCAGCTCTTGTTTGGCAGTCCGCAAAAACACCGGCTCCAGGCCGCCAATGCGTGTTTCGATGATTTTCTGCCACCGGAACAAAGGCTCTTCGTCCTGCACGACCAATGTATGCTGAGTGGACACGAACGGAACGCGCAAACGAATGGACGCCAACCGGTTTCGCACCAAAAAGAACGATGAAGAAAACTCCTCGGCGAAGGAATCGAAATAGATTTGCCCAAAATAATTCGATGGATCCGATTTCGTGTAATACAGAAAAAAGCGAAATAGCTGAAGGGGATCGTCATAGCGTTGCGGATCCACCACAAAAGTCTGACGCAAAACGACCGGAGCGATCGAAAAAGCGAGCCGTTCGATCAAATCGTCTTCCTTGCCATAGTCTAAATCCGCCAAAGACGGAATCGTGTACAAAACCACATCACCCTTTTCCGCTTGTTCCTTGACTACGCTCGCGATTCGCGATTTTGCCCACTCATAATCGCTATCCAGATCGACCAGGGTACAGTTCTTTATGAAGCCGGCTGCGGGTTTCGAACCAATTTGGTTCAAGATGGATTGATGAATTTGTGAAGCATCACTCTCCACATCGATTTTCAGCATTTGACATAGGGCGCGACGATGCGATATATCGCTATGCAACACGAAAAAATCCGCGATTTGATTCGGCAGCGCAGGATTGTTTTTAAAAGATGGTTTCTTGGTGCCGGATATCCAGTGGCTCACATACGAGACATCGTATCCAATCTCATCCGCCAATGCACTTTTTTTCAAAGCTGTTATTTCGAAAAGCTGCTTCAGTGCTTTAGAAAAGTCCATCGTCCTCCCCTTTCTTTATTTTAATGTTTCCAAGATCTTCTCGTGCTCCACGAACTGGCGCGCCGTTCTTGGCGAGCGTCCGTTGTTGCGCAGCGCGAACGCTTCCGCCTTGATGAACAACTCATTTTCGTCCAGCCCGAGTCCATACTGTTTGGCATAGCCTTTGACGATTTCCAAATAAAGGTCTTTGGCCGGTTTGGAAAACGTGATCGTCAAACCGAACCGGGCGGCGAGCGACGCCGTCTCCTGGATCGCGTCATTACGGTGCACTTCGGACCCGTTTCGCTCTTCGAAGCTTTCCTTCACCAAATGGCGCCGGTTGCTGGTGGCGTACACGACGACATTGTGGTTGGATGCCACGCTGCCGCCCTCCAAAATATTTTTCAAAGCGACAAACTCGTCGTCACCGGTCTGAAAGCTTAAATCGTCGATAAAAAGGATGAATTTCAGCGGATTGTCCGCCAGCGATTCAATGAGCGAGGGCAAAAGCGCGATTTGGCTTTTCTTGATTTCCACAAGCCGCAAGCCATCCGGATGGTATTCGTTGACGATGGCCTTGATCGTCGAGCTTTTCCCTGTTCCGGCGTCGCCATACAACAGGGCGTTGTTCGCCTTCATCCCCTGCAAAAACGCGAGCGTGTTTTTTAAAAGCAGACTTCGCTCCCGCTCGTAGCCGGTCAGCTGCGACAACAGCTGGCCATCGGGATGCTGAATTGGAAACAAGCCGTTCTCGTCCATGCCAAACATATGGTAGCGCGCGAACATGCCATATCCTTTTTTCGAAAGCTCCCCGATCCGCTTCCTGTATTCCGCTTTCAAATCGCGGGGCGTGTTGTCCCATTTCGCCAGCTCGATCGTCGGTGAAAACGCCTCGAGCAAATCGTCGCTTTTCAAATCGTGTATTTGCTGCAAAAGATCCAGCTCGCGAACGAGCGAGTCTTCCATCGACAAGCTAACCGCTTCCCCGCTTCCTTTTTTCAGCACGTAAAAGTTCTCGTCGTTGACGACCAAATCGTATACGAGATCGGAGAGATTCGCCCCCTGCGCGTAAATCAAGGCGCAAAGACGGCTGTACCGGCAAACGAACTCGTCCTCCGTCCCGCTTTGCAGGCACAAAAGAAGCGTTTTGAAGAGCGGCTGCTCGTAAAACGAATGAAAGACGACCAAAGAATGTAATTTTCTTTCAAAAATTTGCAAATTCATTTTCATTCCCTTTCTTTTCGATTGTTTTGTGCTATAATTTTACCATTCATTTGAGTGAAGGAAAGAGGTTTTTTACGAATGTTGACGATCGACAAAGTATACCACGCAAGCAGCGTATTGAAAAAAGTGATCCGTCGGACGGATTTGATCGAAGCCCAAAATATCCACTGCAACAACCACTTGTATTTAAAAACGGAGAACCTGCAAGTGACCGGCAGCTTCAAGATTCGAGGATCCTACTATAAAATCAGCAAGCTGACCGAAGAGGAGAAAGCCAACGGCATCATCGCCAGCTCGGCGGGCAACCACGCCCAGGGTGTCGCCTTGTCAGCGCAGCACGCGGGCATTCCGTGCACGATTTGCATGCCGGACAGCGCGCCGCTTTCCAAAGTGGAAGCCACGAAAAACTATGGCGCCGACGTCTGCCTTGTCGAAGGCGCCTACGACGACTCCTACACAAAAGCCGCCGAGCTTTGCCAGGAACGAGGCTTGACATTCATCCATCCTTACGACGACGAGGATGTCATCGCGGGCCAGGGAACGATCGCGCTGGAAATTCTCGACCAGCTGGACGACATTGACGCCATCGTCGTCCCGATTGGCGGCGGCGGACTCATTTCCGGCATCGCGTTCACCATCAAAAGCCTGAACCCGAACATCAAAGTGTATGGCGTGCAGGCCGCCAACGCCGCCAGCATGTACGAATCGTTCAAGAGCGGCGAGCAGCGCACGCTGGATGCCGTCAACACGTTTGCCGACGGCATCGCCGTCAAGCACCCGGGCGACAACACGTTCGACATCGTCAGTCGCTACGTTGACGACATCATCACAGTGTCCGAAGACGAGATCGCGGCCGCCATCCTGACGCTGATGGAAAAACAAAAGCTCGTCACGGAAGGCGCCGGCGCCGTTTCAGTAGCCGCCGCCATGTTCAACAAGCTGCCGATCGAAGGCAAGAACGTCGTCTGCGTGTTGTCGGGCGGCAACATCGACGTCAACATCATCGACCGCGTCATGACGCGCGGCCTGCTGCTGAGCGGACGCAAAACAAGCTTCACGATCGCTTTGACTGACAAGCCCGGCCAGCTGCTTGGCGTTTCGAAAATCATCTCGGAAAACGGCGGCAACGTCGTCACGGTCGACTACGACAACGCCGACCCGGACATGGACATCAACGCCTGCTTTTTGAAAGTCACCGTCGAAACGCGCAACCACGCCCACATCGAAAAAATAAAGCACGACCTCGAAGCCAAAGGATTCAAGATCGTGCAGGAACGTGTCTGATCATCGGACACGTTTTTTTGTGAGCCCCCGATTCAACAGCCAAAACAGCGCCGTATAGCCAAACAAGACGCAAAGCCCCGCTCCGTACGAGGCACCCGCGTAGCCGGTTAAAACAGACACCGGATCCATATAGCGCATCGGATTCCACACCCCGCCCTGCGCCGCCATGAGCAGACCAATCGAGATAAAATACACGACAATCGCCAGAAACGACGTGGGAAACACTTTCTCCAAAAACAGCTCGTACTCCACTAAAAACAACACAAACAAACCACCCAAAAGCAAAGCGAGTCCCGTCACCTGCGCACACGTCATCAGCTCCATCGCCGGCTCCACATACGTGTCGCCGTTTAAAATCGTCAAACCGATGGGAATCGACATCATCCCGTCTTGCGTTTGCGCCAGCGGCGTGGCAAACGACGTCAACCCCGGCGCGAACACGAACACCGGCGTATGCCACGACGACCAGCCTTGCGTCATTCCAAAGAATACGCTCATAAGCGCGATCGGAACGACGAGCCAGAAACCGATCCAGCCCGCTCTCGCCACGCTTTCATAACGCACGAGCCGCCTTCTCAAATACGGCACCGTCAACAGCATGCTTTCGGCCCGCCGCTCTTTTTTCGTCTGCCAAAACAAACATCCCGTCAAAAGAACGGCCGCCAGCGGAAGCACGGAGCGCGCCAGCTGCAAAAACACCGTCCCCGCGCTTACATCGTACACCGAAGCCGGGACGAGGTGATTTTCAACGAGCGCGTCAAAATAGCGAACGTATTTCTCGTACACCGGATAGGAGGAATGTCCCATTGGCAAGTTGGCGATGGACGCGTAGCGGCCAAGATCGGGCGCATCGTACTGGCGGTACAACGCCTCGATTTGTTTTTGGTGAATAAAATCCTGCTCGTGAAAGCTGGTCGCCTCGCTGATTTCCTCCAGCCGCGCCAGCATCAAAAAATTGACGATCGACGCTTTCAAAAACGGCTGCCATTCCTCGTGCTGCTTGGCCAGATCCGCCTTTTCCAAATTCGCCCGCAAAAAATCCATGTCCTTCTCGCTTTGTTCGATGAGAGCGTACGCCTCCTGCTTCTTTTGCTCGGAAAGCATGGAAAGCTGCTCCCTCGTCTTCAATGGCCGGATCCAAATCGTTTCCGGATCCGTCATCGGCACCGGATCGGTATAGCGATCCATTTGCATCATCATCCGCAGCGTCAGCAGCTCGACACAAACGAGCAGGACGAGCAGCACGACGTTTTTCTTCGAATGCATCCAGCGCTTCCATTCGAACCATCCATACGCTTTCATGTTCCCAGCTCCTTTCGCTCTAACCGCCGCAGAGCGAGTCCGGCCATCCCGACACCCGCCAGCGCGAACGCGCCACCGCCAAGCCGCCATACGGGCAACGTCAGCACAAGCTCCATTCGCCAGGCGCCAAGCCACAGCAAGCCAGCCAAAACGAGCAAGCACGCGCAAAACGCGTCCATCGGCTTCAGACGCCACGAGAACACCCACAAAAACATCCCAAGCAAGCCAACAACCACGCATCCGCTCCACGCCACACCCAGGCCCAGTAGCGACGCGCCCGACACAATACGCTGATGGACGATGTACGGATAGTCCAGCGTCCCGATTCCGTAAACCAGGCCGACGCCGCCAAGCACGAGCCCGACCGTCAGGCAAAGCGCGCCGGCCACAAGCAGCGACACGAGAATTTTCGACCAAAAAATCGTTTTGCGCGGCGTCAGCGACGTGAACACGAGCTTAAAGGTTCCATTGTCCATTTCAGCGCCAATCGTGTCCATCCACAACACGAGACAAAACAACGCTACCGCGAGCCATCCGCCCCGCAACGTCCATTGCGCGTTCAAATTCACGGCGTCCGGCTGCCAGTCTGAAGCCAGCAGACCGATATTTCGCTTTAAGCAGGCTTCAGACTGTTGTAAATACGCTGTTGTCTCGATGGTAGAGTCGTAGCCAAAATCCGCGTACGGATAGCCGTTTTTATCGGCTTTGGCGACGAGCTCGTCCCAGCTTTGGCGCAGGACTACAAATCCCGGCGTCGTGTTTTCTCCGTTTTCGTACGCTTTGGAAATCGCCCTGGCGACATCGTGCGCCTCGTACAAAAATTCGCTTTCCCCGGGCATCAGCGGCCTGGACAAGTCGTGAAGCCGCTTGTTGGCCGTATACGCCATGTACGAATACCGGTTGGCGGCGTATCGGATGGACTGGCCGTTTTCTACAAGCGCGAGCCCCCAAAACAAAAGCAGCCCCGCCACAAAAAACGAATACACGATCCACGCGCGCGGATTGCGAACGAGCTTGCGCAACTCATACGTCATAACCCGCCTCCTGGAACTCGTTGTACACGGCTTCCAAATCGTGACGCGATGGCTCGATACCGACGACGCGGACTCGATGCGTCCGTTCGATTGCCGCGAGCCGGTCCGTCAGATTGCCACCATCCAAATCGAAACGATACGTCCCGGATTCGAGCGTCGTCAAGCCTTCCGGGTTCGCGATTGGACGATTCGTGCGAATGACATACGACGTCGTTTTTCCTTCCAACGGCAAATCGTAAATTCTTCCTTCCTTGAGACCGACGATGCGGTCGCACATCTTCTCGATTTCCGCCAGCTGGTGGCTCGACACGAGAATCGCCATCTTTTCCTTGCGGGCAAGCGCCTTGAGCTCGGCGCGAAGCGCCTGCACGCCCTGGGCGTCCAATCCATTCATTGGCTCGTCCAGCAAAAGCACCCGCGGCTTTTTCAACAGCGCGATGGCCAAGGCGAGCCGCTGCTTCATCCCCATGGAATACGTTTCCACCCGGCATTTCAAAGCGCCTTGGAGGCCGGAAAACGCCTCCATGTTGGCGATCCGGGACTTTTCGACGTGGTTGAGCGCGGCAAACAGCCGCAAGTTGTCGCGGCCGCTCATCGTTTCAAACAGCGCGGGATCCTCGATTTGCGCAGCGATGCGTCGCAAAGCCGCTTCCCGTTGGGTGACGATGTTTTTGACGTCGACCTCGATCGTTCCGCCTTGGGGCTGAAGCAAGCCGACCACGCATTTCATCGTCGTCGATTTTCCGGCGCCGTTGCGGCCGACAAAGCCCACGATTTCCCCTTCTTTCAGCGAAAACGACACGTCGGACAAAATTTCCCTGTGTTTAAACGCCTTGCGCAAATGCGATACTTTCAAAACAGTTTTCATGCGTTTTCTGCTACTCAAAATGTGTCTAAACATACTCAAACACATCGAGAATTGAAATCCTCACGGATATTTCTTACTGCTTCTTCGTGTATGCTTTTATGTTCCGTAAGCGGCAACACTACTCACAAGTTCTTGTACACTCCACAGTCGTAAATTCCCGAATCAGCCTTCGGTACATACCTACATTTGCTTGTTCGTTATGCAATGGTGTAGGTTGTTGCATCTCTTAAATTAAGACTTGCATTGAGATCTCTGTTTTCAACATAACCACATTGGCAGCGGAACACTCGATCTGAAAGTTTTAAATCTTTCTTGATACTTCCGCAGCAGTGGCACATTTTCGATGATGGATACCACCTGTCAGCGATCCTCAATTCAATGCCTCTTTCTTTGCATTTCGCTTCCAGTTTGACTCTAAACTCATAAAACTTTTGGGAAGCAACTGCTTTTGATAAATGCTTGTTCTTCATCATCCCGGTTACATTTAAATCTTCTACAGTGGTCCTATGTCAAGAAAACGGATAAAATAAATAGATTTTTTTATTTCCTGACTGCGCGCTTGGTAGTCTGACTCGAAAAATTTCTTCCGCTTCCTCTCTTGACACCGGGTCCCTTTTTCCCCTGAACCACTTTCTTTGCCATCACCCAATTTCTTGATCGTATACATTGGGTTCGATGGCCTCCCTAGCTTATCAGGGGAAAGCCCGCTGTAAAGAGTGCTTCAGAATTTTTTCTCTTTTCACGCTACTTCTTACGTTCTTGCTTGTGCCATTCCATTTCATAGTCATTGGGCGATTGGTATTCGCAATGACTGTGGATCCGGATCGTGTTGTACCAGCCTTCGATGTATTCCCACACGAGACGGGACGCATGCCGATAGTTTTGGATCTCGCATCGTCCTAGCCATTCTCGCTTGATCAATGAATGAAACGACTCGATACACGCGTTGTCGTACGGCGTGCCTTTTTGCGAATAACTCCGCTTCATCCCCCTGGTCATTTGTTGATACAATTCGCATGTATAGTGGATCCCGCGGTCTGTATGGATGATGAGCGGCTGGTCGATGTGACGTACAGTTTTCGCCATTTCGATGCATTCCAGCACTTCGGTCACTTCCAACGTTTTTGACAATTTCCACGCGATGATCTTCCGGGAATAGAGATCCATGACGCATGTCAGATACACGAATCCGGACAATCTCGTTCGGATGTAGGTGATGTCGCTACACCATACCGCATTCGGCTTTTCTGGTGAGAATTGTCTCTGCAATTCGTTTTTCAACTCGGTATGGAAACAGCTGTCCACGGTTGTTTTTACGCCTTTTTTGACCCATTGAGCCTGTATGTCCATCTCGCGCATATACAGCCCGACAGTACGCGGTGAGATCACGATCCCTTGTTTTTCGAGAACTTTTGCAATCTTGGGTGCTCCATAGTTCTGGTGACTCTCTTCATAAATATCTTTGATCTGTTTTTTCACTTCTTCTTTATGAAGCGCCTGTTGGCTTGGTTCTCTTTTTAGAAAATCGTAATACCCGGAGGTGGAGAGCTTTAAAAGATGCAGCACTCTGGACACGGAGAAGCGAACTCCGGCGTTGTGTTCCAGTGTGACAAGTTCATAGATGACTTGTGTTAATTTCCCAGAATGCTGATGGCTTTTTTTAGGATTTTCAAAGCCTCCTGCGTGTCACGCAATTCTCTTTGAAGCCGTATGTTTTCTTTTTCGGCTTCTGAAGAATAATGACCGGATCCTACAAATGGAACTTCGTGGTTTGGGTTGGCTTTGGCTTCGCGTTTCCAACGGGCCAAGGTGCTTTTTCCGACTTCCAAATGATCGGCGCATTGCTGGACGGTCATGTCAGGATGCGCGTAGACATAATCCACCGCGTTCTGTTTAAATTCGGCTGTAAATTGTTTTTTCTTGTTTGCCATAGATCTTTGCTTCCTTTCGTAGATAGTATAGTTCCATGACATAGGTTTGGTAAGTTAGACTCTCTATTCGGATTATCCTATTTATATTCTAACTTCAAGTAATATAAGATGGCTTGGTTTTCACGATCTCTGATACTGTCTTATTGATGTAATCCGTACGGATATTGTCCATCCTTTGATGAAGCTTTTGTACCTTGAGCTTTTGTTTTTGGATATTTTTTTGAGTAGACTCTCCTTTCTTTGTATTTTCTAACTTGCGTGAAAGACTTCTTTGCTCTCTCCGCAGTCGGTTTTCAAGTTTTTTTATTTTTGCTGATTTATTGATGTTTTTATAGGCCTTGCCATCGGAAACAATCGCAAGATCCTTCAATCCTAGATCAATTCCGATGCCTTCATTTTCGTTGTTTTTAACCGAAGGAGAGTCAGGTATTTCTACCACCACCGAGGCATAATATCTTCCTGCCTTCATGGAAACGGTGCCGCTTTTGATCACCATTCCTGATTTTGTGGTAGGAAGATACCCTTTTTCTTTCAGTCTTACCCATCCTAAAGTCGGGATCTTGATCCTGTGACGTTCGCAATAGATGACGGCCTTGGCATCCGTCTTAACAAAGTACATCTTTACATCGGATGTCCCTTTTTTCTTGAATTTAGGAAAACTGGTTTGATGTTTGAAAAAGCTTCGGAACGCTTTATCGGCATTCATGATACTCTGTTTGACGGATTTAGAACTAACATCCTTGATCCATGAAAATTCAGGATGCTCTTTCAAATAAACATTGTTGAGCCATTTTTGAAAATCCATGCCGGAGGCAAATTTCTTTTCTGCTTCATAGACTTCTTTGTTATGTGAAAGATAAAAGTTATAAACGAATCGGCATGTTCCGATCGTTTGATGGATCTTTTGTTTCTGTTCCAAAGTCGGATCAATTTCCGTTTTGAAGCTCTTTAACAATGTCATCATCCTCCCTGATCTGTTTCTTATACTTTCGAAGACCATATAACCTGTAAGTGAATACATCTAAGATTGAAACGATATCCTGCACAAGTTCTTCACTTGGCGAAAATGTTTCGCTGTTGACAACGATTATTTTTGTGTTGAATTTTTCGCAAAATCGTTCGAACCAGTCATAGCCAAACCGAACAAATCTGTCTTTATTCGAAATCACTATTGTTCTGATTTTGTTTTCCATGACTTCTTCAAGCAGTCTGTTCCATTTATTGCGATCATAATTTAATCCGCTTCCGAAATCTTCAATACATTGATTTCCAATAACACCTTTAGCATTACAGAATTGTTTTAAAAATTCTACTTGATTATGTAAATCATCTTTTTGATTTCTTGTAGAAACCCTTGCGTAAATGACAACATCTCTAACATCATTTTCTGTTTGTATTCCTTTGAATTGTAGATACTGGTCGTAAGTATAATATCTTCTATCAGTAGGAGTTCGATGAGCTTTCAATATTTCTTCTCTGTCCCATCTCTGCAATGTCTTGACTGATACACCCAATAACTCAGCAAAATCTTTGGGTTTATAGTTTGTGATATTCTTTGTGTTCATAAATACAACCCTTTCTATATGAACACACTATACCCATATTTATACACTTTTTTCTATTTTTTATAACTTAATATATCCTCCTTTTTATTTCATTCTATCAGCAATAAAAAAGAGAAACCATCAAAGATTTCTCCAAATTCGCTTTACTCCGCTTTTTCCTCGATCCGATCGACCAGCTCTTTGAGCTCGGCGCCGTTTTTCATCGCGTAGTCGTATTTTTGCTGCACCTCGTACAACGTCTTCAAAATATTGACCTTCATATCCTTGAACACGTTGGCGGAGGAAATGATTCCATTGGTGCTCATTTCCATGCCGTCCGCCTTGTATTTGAGCGTCCAGTCGTAATTCGTCGGGTTTTCCAAATCCACGTCGTCGCTGCTCGTCAAAAACGGCTTGACGTTTTCCTGAAACTGGCGCAATCCTTCCAAAGGCAGCTCGAAGTCGATCGTGAAGGGCTCCCCCTCGTCGCTCAACCCCTCCACCCGGATGATTTCTCCGTCCGAAACCACTTTGACGCGGGATGTGGGATCCGCTTCGCATCCCATTGTAAAGCTTAGTACTTTTCCATTTTTCATCACAATACCTCCACTCTCCTGATTCCTGTTTTCTATTATACCGAAGTTCTAGCATTTAATCAACTTAAGTGCTAAAGCGTGTAAAAAAAGAAAGAAGGCTGCCCTTCTTTCCAATGTTGTTTATTGTGTAATCAACGTTTCCGGCATTTCAATCGCAAACAACTGTAAAAACTGTTCCACCTGCTCTTTCGCGTTCGGCCCCGTCACGTAGCGGATATTTTGCGCGTCCCACGTCTTGGCGGCGATTTGCGCGTTTGGCAAACCCAGATTTTCCGCGCCAGCCGCTTCGACCGCCTCGACGATCGTCTCCTCGCTGGCGTCCTCGTCGAACGTCTGGATTCCGCTCAACAAGGCGTCGATGTTTTTGTCGCTGTCCTTTTTCACGAAGATGCCCGCCTGCGGATACCCGGTCGTGTCGTTGCCCATCTTGACCTTCCACATCTCCTGAAGGTTGCCAATGACTTTCAGCTCTTTGCCGTTTTCTTTCGCCTTGGCAATCGTGGCCGCGGCCGCAGGCTGCGCCAGCAAGGCGACGTCCGCTTTGCCTGCCAAAAGCGCCTGCTGCGCGTCCGACACCGCGTTGTACCACGTCGTTTGCGCTTTCACCTGGTCGGCCAGCACGTCGTTGTACACGAGTCCAGGCACCGCATTTTCGCCAAAAAGCGCCATTGTGTTGTCCGGGTTTTCCCAAGCCTTGTCCTCGCTACCAACAACGTATAAGTTGCCCCAGGTGATGACCGCGGCCAGCTGATACGCTTCCGCTTGGCCATACACTTTGGCTCCCACGTTGACCGGCGCCACGATTACATCGTACTCTCCGTCTTTTTTGGACAGTTCCGCCATGAGCGGATCGGTTCCTTCCACGCGGGTGATCGTCGTGTTTTCCACGTTTTCAGCGCCCAGAGTCGCCAGCGCCGGCGCGCCTGTCGGGCAAAGCAGCGAATACGACTGCGGTTCCTGGCTGGCTGAAGAGCACGCCGCCAGACCGAGCGCGAGCCCGGCCGCCAGCAGTCCTTTTCCTAGTTTTCGAATAAACATTTTGTTTCCACCTCATTTTTAAAGCGTTCCACCGCCTCGTCAAGCGGCATCGTCACGCTGTCTTTCTTTCCGTTTTGACGGATCGTGACCGTCGCGTTTTCCGACTCGCCCTGGCCGACGACGATTTGATACGGAATCTTTTTGATTTGCGCCTCGCGCACACGGTATCCAAGCTTCTCGTTGCGGGCGTCGACCTTCACGCGCATGCCCGCTTTTTCGAGCGTGTCGCGCACTTCGTTGGCGTACGCCAAATGCTTTTCGTGGTGCACCGGAATGATGACGAACTGCTGTGGAGCGAGCCAGAGCGGGAAGTGGCCGCCAAAGTGCTCGATCAAAATGCCGATAAACCGTTCGATGGATCCGTACACGACGCGGTGCAGCATGAGCGGCGTCTTTTTCGAACCGTCCCGGTCCACATACGTGCAGCCAAACCGTTCCGGCAGGTTCATATCGAGCTGGATCGTTCCGCATTGCCAGTCGCGTCCCAGCGAGTCCTTAATATGGATGTCGAGCTTCGGTCCGTAAAACGCGCCGTCGCCCGGATTGACTTCGTATTCCTTGCCGGCGTGGACGCACGCGTTAGCAAGCGCCTGTTCCGATTGCTCCCAGATTTCCTCGCTGCCGATGTAGCCTGTTTCCGGCCGCGTCGACAATTCGATCGAATATGGCAAACCGAAGACGCCATACATCTCGTCGATGAGCGACAGGACGTTTTTCACTTCCGACTCAATTTGATCCGGCGTCACGAACAAGTGCGCGTCATCCTGCGTGAACGTGCGCACCCGGAACAATCCGTTGAGCGCGCCGCTCGCCTCGTGACGGTGCACCTGGCCCAGCTCGGCGATGCGTAGCGGCAAATCCTTGTAAGAGTGCAGCTCCGTATTGTACACGAGCAAGGCGCCCGGGCAGTTCATCGGCTTGATGGCAAAATCGCGCTCGTCGACTTTGGTCGTGTACATGTTTTCGCGGTAGTGGTCCCAGTGTCCGGACGTTTCCCACAGCTCGCGCGACATGATGATTGGCGTTTTGATGAACTGGTAGTTGTCTTTCGTGTGGACTTCGTACCAGTAGTTTTCCAGCAGGTTGCGCAAAATCATGCCGTTTGGCAAAAAGATCGGCATGCCCGGCGCGTATTCGGAAACGGTGAACAAGCCCATTTCGCGGCCAAGTTTTTTGTGATCGCGCTTTTTCGCCTCTTCCAAAGCGGCCAAATGGTTTTCGAGCTGCTCTTTCGTGTCGAACGCGATGCCGTACACGCGCTGGAGCATCTTGTTGTTGGCGTCCCCTTTCCAGTAGGCGCCCGAGTGCTTAAGCAGCTTGAAGTTTTTCAACTCCTTCACGCTGTCGACGTGCGGTCCGCGACAAAGGTCGGTGAACTCGCCTTGCGAATACACGGTAATCGTCCCATCCTCAAGGTCTTTGATCAAGTCTTCTTTGTACAAGTCGTCTTTGAACATTTCGATCGCCTCGTCTTTGGTTACTTCGCGGCGCACGATCCGTTTGCCGTCTTTGGCGATCTTTTTCATTTCCTTTTCGATGCGGGCCAGATCGTCTTCGTTCAAGCTGACATCGCCAAGATCCATGTCGTAGTAAAACCCTTCCGCGATGACCGGACCGACCCAGAACTTCGCTTGCGGATACAAGCGCTTGACGGCTTGCGCCATCATGTGGGCGGCGGAATGGTTCAAAGTTTTCAAATGCTCATCTTCCAATACGTTGATTAGTTCCATACTCGTTTCTCCTTTTTTCCATAATAAAAGCGACAGACCTCAAAGGACGTCTGTCGCACGCGGTACCACCTTTGTTTACGAAAACCAAACGGTTTTCGTACACCTCAAACTCTCTTAACGCAAGATTACGGCACACTTTTTCAAGGGCGATTCAAAGGGAGTAGCTTGGAGCTCTTCGAAAGGCTTTCACCAGCCGCCTTTCTCTCTACATCCGGGGAATCCTCGCCATGTCCTTCTCGTTATCGTTGGTTTGAGTATAAAATAGAAACAACCATCTGTCAATTCCTGAACCCGTTTGGATGCGTGGCCTTGCCCAAAAACAAAGGAAATACCCGCCCGGGATATTTCCTTGTGTGCATTATTTGATTTTGTCGACACGCAGCGCGCGCATCGCGTTTAAAATCGCCAGAAAGCTGACCCCGACATCCGCGAACACGGCTGCCCACATATTTGTGATACCCAGCGCCGCCAGCACGAGGATGACGACCTTGATCGCCAGGGCGAAGACGATGTTCTCGTATACGATGCGCAGCGTTTTCTTGCTGATTTGCATCGCGACGACGATTTGCGAAAGCTGGTCTTCCATCAGCACGATGTCCGCCGCCTCAATGGCCGCGTCGCTGCCCAAGCCGCCCATCGCGATGCCGACGTCGGCCTGCGTCAAAACCGGCGCGTCGTTGATGCCATCGCCAACAAACGCCACTTTGTCCTTGCCTTCTTTTTGCGCAAGAATCTGGTCCAGGAGCGCGACTTTCTGATCCGGGAGCAGCTGGGCGTGCACCTCGTCGATGCCGACTTTGCCAGCCACTTTTTTCGCCACTTGCTCGCTGTCGCCTGTCAGCATCACGAATTTGCGCACGCCATAGTGCCGCAGCAAGTCGATGGCCGTTTTCGAGTCTTCCTTGATTTCGTCGGCGATCTCGATCATTCCGGCGTAGCGTCCATCGACGCTCACATACACGCACGTGCCAAACCCGTTGCCTTCCGGCAGCGCGTCGATGCCTTGCTGCGCCATGAGCTTTTGGTTGCCAATGCATACCGTCTGCTTGCCAACGATCGCTTTCACGCCGTGGCCGGCCACTTCCTGAATGTCGTGCACATCCGCCAGTGAAAGATCGGGCGCGGCCGCCTTTTGGATGGAAAGCGCGATCGGATGCGTCGAATGCGACTCAGCTTTGGCCGCCAAATCAAGCAGCGCCTCGCGCGACATGCCAACGGCCTGCACTTCGGTCACCTGGAAGTTTCCTTTGGTGATCGTGCCGGTTTTGTCAAAAACGATCGTTTTTACTTCCGACAACAGCTGAAGATAGTTGCTTCCTTTGACGAGGATGCCTTTGCGGCTCGCCCCGCCAATGCCGCCAAAAAACGAGAGCGGCACCGAGATGACCAGCGCGCAAGGACACGAAGTTACCAGAAACGACAGTGACCGATACACCCAGACGCTCCATTGTCCATCGACCAGCGAAGGAATGACGGCCAGCGCCAAGGCGAGAAACACCACGACCGGCGTATAGATGCGGGCGAATTTCGTAATAAACTGCTCCGACTTCGACTTCTTGTTCGTCGCGTTTTCCACCAGGTCGAGAATTTTGGCGACGGTCGAATCCTCGTATGGCTTGGAAACTTTGACATACAGCACGCCCGCCTGGTTGATGCAGCCGGAAATGACTTCGCTGCCGGCCCGCACGCTGCGTGGTACCGACTCGCCGGTCAGCGCGGACGTATCAAGCGAGGACTGCCCTTTTTCCACCGTTCCGTCCAGTGGAACACGCTCGCCGGGATTGATGACAATCGTCTGTCCGACGCGCACTTCTTCCGGATCGACTTGCTCGATTTTTCCATCCACTTCGATGTTGGCGTATTCGGGACGTATGTCCATGAGCGCGGCGATCGACTTGCGCGATTTGTTGACCGCGTACGACTGGAACCACTCGCCGATTTGGTAAAACAGCATGACGGCGACCGCCTCGCTGTACTCGCCCAGCACAAGAGCGCCAATCGAAGCGAGCGCCATCAAAAAGTTCTCGTCAAACACTTGCCCGTTTTGAATGTTTTTTACCGACTTGATCAACACGTCATACGAAATCAAAACGTATGGAATCAAAAAAGCGGCGAACAACGCTTCGGATGGAAGCGTTGTCGCGTGTTTGAGGATGACCGCCACCGCGTATAAAATCGAGGTGGCGATGATCCGCTTCAACATTTTCTTTTGTTTTTTTGTCATACGCGCGCCTTAACAATCAATTTCGGCGTCGCTGTCGACTTTGCGGGCGCACCGTTTCGCCTCTTTCATAATCGCGGCGTGGTCGGCGGCATCCGCGGTGTCAATCGTCAGTTTTTGCGTCATGAAATTGACGCGGGCGCTGTTGACCCCTTCGATTTTCGAAATCGCGTCTTCGATTTTGGCCGCGCAGTTGGCGCAATCCACTTCCACTTTGTACGTCTTTTTCATTTTGTCCCTCCTCGATTGAACAGTTGAATAATCGTTCAATCATCATCTGGTTTCAGTATACCAGACTTTGCTTAAAACGCAACGGAAAAGAAAAAAAGGGGCTGTAACGGGTAAGTAAAAAAATATCCGGCTCCCGAAATAAAAAAAGGACCGAGTTGATATCAAAATGATCATCAACCCGGCCTTTTTTGGTATTATTTATGTGTGCCAAAATACCTAGTCCATAGTAACGCACTTCAGCCATCTTTTCAATTCCCTTTGTCATTTGTTTATGATGATTCCATCCCTCGGGATGATATCTCCAGAACCGTGAAGGAAGTCGTAGAGGGAGTCAACGTGTTTAAATATATCGACTTCTCTTCCCGTCATGACTGCGGTTACGATGGTTTGAAATTGCTCCAATGTATCCTTCTAGCTTATACCCTCAAAGGCTACGCTTCTCTTCGCGATCTTGAGGATCTGTGTAAATTCGATATTCGTTTTCAATTCATCATGGATGGCCTCACCCCTTCTTTTATGGCTTTTCAACGCTTCATCGCCAACAATCTTCGGATGTCTTTAGAAGATCTTTTTGTCGAGTTCAATCGTTATTTTGAAGCCCATGACGACATCCATACCGACATCCTTTATATCGACGGCACCAAATTTGAGGCCAACGCCAACAAGATGACTTTCGTATGGATGCGCTCAACGAAGAAGTATCGTCAAAAGCGCTGGGTGAAGATTATGGAACGCATCAAAGCTTTCAATGCATACTGCCAGAAAGAAGCAGTCCCCGTCAAACTTTCGGTATTGAAGGAATTTTCTTTCGAATATCTTGTCGAGATCGTCGACACGATCAAGGGACTCATGAATCAGAGGAAAATCGAGTCAAAACATGGCAAAGGACAAAGAAAACATCCTTTCCAGCGTTTTAAGGAAGGCTTTGAAGAAGACGCGGATAAGATTCTGAAATACTCGATCTACTATCGGCTGGCCGATGGAAGAAACAGTTTTTCCAAAACGGATCCAGGCGCTACGTTCATGCACATGAAATACGATTACTACAATCACACCAATGTGTTCAAGCCCGGATACAATGTCCAGATGGGAAGCAGCAACCGCTATATCCGCCATATCTATGTGTCTAGCGACGCCAATGACCTGAACACCTATATCCCGTTCATGGAAGGATACAATATAGCCTATGGCGACTATCCAACGAAAACACCGGCCGATGCCGGCTATGGAAGCTACGACAATTATTCGTATTGTAAAGAACACCATATCGAGCTTTTCATGAAGTACAACACATATCGAAAAGAGCAGGAAAAGGTCACAGATAAAAACCGGTTCAAAAGCTATCAGATGAAACCGGATGAACAAGGAGAAGTCCTTTGTCCAGCCGGCCACACCTTTACATTCATCAAGGAAACCACGGATAAAAGAGGACGATATGAACGAAAGACCAAACACTATCAAAATGCGCATTGTCCGGATTGTCCGTTAAAAGCGAAATGTACGAAAGCCAAAAAAGGGCGTACTTTGAAAATCACTGAAAAACTGATCGAGTATCAGGAAGAAGTCAAAGCGAACCTGGCTAAGGACGAAGGAAAAGAGCTGATGACGCAACGAAGTGTCCAGGCGGAGGGGATCTTCGGAGAGATCAAGCAGGATTATCAATACGACCGATTCCGCCGTCGAGGAGAAACCGGCGTCAAATTGGAGCTTCTACTTGTATCAATCGGTCATAATCTGCGCCGATATCACAGGAGCAAGTTTCCAAAGAAGAAACAGTGCGAAGCCTGAAACCATAAAATCAATCGAAAAAAGCAGAAAAAGTGATATTTCTTTTTAAGTGCGCCAAAAAATGAGGCGCGCTTTTCTTTTTGGCATAGATTCTGTCATTTTCGAAAGAAGCAAAGAAAAAAAGAGCTGCAACGCTCTAGTGATTTCTAAAAATCACTGATTCGTTACAGCCCCTACAATCCGATCCAGGTACCGGTTTGATAGACGGCAAACGTAATCACCCAGGCGACCAAAAGCTGGAAGCCGGCCGCCTTCCACATGTACGCCCGCGATCCCGATTCCTTCTTGATCGTCGCCAGCGTCGCGAAGCATGGAATGTACAGCAGGCAAAACAGCATCATACAGTAGGCGTTCAAGGCGCCAAAGCCCATCGAGGACAAAATCGCCTGCAAGCTGCTCGCGCCGGCCGCCGAGTTGAGATTGCTCATGCCAAAGAGCACGCCCATGCTCGATACAACAACTTCCTTGGCCGAAATACCGGCCAGCAAGGCGACGGCGATTTGCCAAAAGCCAAGTCCTAGCGGCACGAGCAACGGCACGAGCAGCCGTCCTAAACCGGCCGCAAACGACGTCGACACGTTTTCGGTAAATCCCTGGAAGCCGAAGTTGAGCAAAAGCCACAACACGATGGAGGCGATAAAAATCGTCGTTCCCGCCTTGGACAGGAAGTCTTTCACCTTTTCCCATACGTACACGTACACGGTGTACAAGCTTGGCAGCTTGTAGATGGGCAGCTCGATAAGCAGCGGCTTCATCTCGCTCGTCTTGTCCAGTTTCGACGTGATCCACGCGATGACGAGCGCGACCACGATCCCTACCAAATACAACGAATACGCCACCCACATCGCGTGTCTGGAAAAGAACATGCCGGAAAACAAAATGTAGGCGGGCAGCTTGGCGGAACACGACATAAACGGCGTGACGAGCATGACGCGGCGGCGGTCCCGTTCCGATTCGAGCGAGCGCGACGCCATGATGGCCGGCACGGTGCAGCCAAAGCCGAGCACCATCGGAATGAAGGCGCGTCCCGACAAGCCAAGCCGGCCCATGATGTCGTCCATGACATAGGCGACGCGCGCCATGTACCCGGAGTCTTCCAAAAACGCGAGCGCGATAAACAAGATCGTGATGTTTGGCAAGAAGGTCAAAATGCCGCCAACACCCGAAATAATGCCTTCGGTTACGAGCCGGACGAGCCACGGGGATACGTGGAGGGCGTTCATGCCGTTTGTGACCGCCTGGCTGAACCATTCGATGGCCGTTTCCAAATAGCCGCTGATCCAGTCGCCGATTGTGAACGTCAGCATAAAGACGACCGCCATAATGAGGAAGAAAAAGACGATGCCCCAAAATGGATGCGTCAAAACGCGGTCGATTCGATCGGTGAGATCTTCTTTGCTTTCGCGCCCCAGCAGCACCTCGTGCATGATTTCCTCGATAAAATCGTATTTTTCATTGACGATCCGGTCGGCGATTTTATCGCCGGCCAGCGACCCAAGATCGACAGGAACTTGTTTTTTAACGGCTTCGTCGTCCTCAAGCAGCTTGATGGCAGTCCAGCGCGGATCGCGAATGTCCTGAGGCAGCTTGTTTTCCACCTGCCCGATGCGCTCTTCGATATCGGTCGTATAAATCATCGCGTGGGAGCGGGTCTTTTCGCTGTGGATCTCCATTGGCTGGTGGTTGATGGCATTGGCGTCCTCGGCTTGATGGAGGGCGGCGTGCATGAGCGCCTTCAAACCTTTTTTCTTGCGGGCCGTGACCGGAACGCAAGGGACGCCCAAAATTTCCGAAAGCCGGTGCAAATCCAGGTCGATGCCCCGCTTTTCAACGATGTCCATCATGTTCATCGCCAGCACGAGCGGCTTGTTGAGCTCCAGCAGCTGGAGCGTCAAGTAAAGGGAGCGTTCCAGCGAGGAGGCGTCCACGACGTCCACGATGACGTCGACTTGATCGGAAACGATAAACTCGCGGGACACCCGTTCCTCCATCGTATATGACGACAGCGAGTACGTGCCTGGCAAATCGACAAGGTGAATCGTCGATCCATGCTCCTGGATCGCCCCTTCCATGCGCTCGACCGTGACGCCCGGCCAGTTGGCGACTTTCAAATTCGCCCCGGTGTACGCGTTGAACAAGGTCGTTTTTCCACAATTCGGATTGCCGATAAACGCAATCGTGACTTCTTTTTTCATACGGTTTCCACCTCGATTCGCCGGGTGATTTCTTTGCCGAGCGCAAACCGGGTTCCTCGCAAATTGATGACGAGCGTCCCGTTGCGCTTGCGCTGGACGACTTTGACAATCGTGCCTTCCAGCATGCCCAGTGCCCGCAGCCGATGCAGTGTCTGCGAGCTCAGCTCGATCTTTTTGACCATGGCTTCCTGCCCGATCTGGATTGTATTCAAACTCATAGCTTCTCCTTGGAAATTAATCGAAACTAACTTTTCCACTCCCTATTTTAGTCGCAGCTAACCCATTTGACAATCAAAAAAACCATCAATTATAATGGGAGCGACAAGCGAGGTAATGTGAATGGAGAAAAATCAATTTCCATATGAAGTGTACGACGAGGAAAAAGTGGCTTGCGCTTTGCGGCATCTGCCTTGCGAAACACACATCGAATCTTTATCGACTTTTTACAAAATCATGGGCGATCCTACCCGGCTGATGCTTTTAATGGCGCTCGAGGCGGGCGAGCTTTGCGCCAGCGACCTGGCCAACGTCACCAACATGTCCAGAAGCGCCGTTAGCCACCAGCTGAAAACGCTGCGGCAGGCCAAGCTTGTGAAATCCAGACGGGATGGCAAGATCATTTTTTACGAACTGGACGACGAGCACATTCATTCCGTGCTGAAAGTGGCGCTGGAGCACATTAAAGAAGACCGCCACGACTCGCAATCCTAGCCGGCCAGCGCATGTCTGATTTCTTTTTTGAAAAAAAAGCTTGCGTTTTAGTTTGGTTTCGTGTAAATTAATAGAGGATTTAGTGATGATAGCGAAGAGGAAATACCTGTTCTCGTACCGAACACAGAAGTCAAGCTCTTCTGCGCCGACGATAGTTGGCTTCGCGCCTGCGAAAATAGGACGTTGCTAAGTCTTTTTTTTATGCTTGAAACCGATGCCTTCGGGCATCTTTTTTTTCGGAAACCTGCAAAAAAAGCCCCTTCCTTTCAAAAGGGGCCGCCGTTCTCTTTTAAAACACCGCTTTTGTCATCGCCTCTTCGACAGGGATGACCTGCTTTGTCGTGTCCGAGCGGTACAGCGCCAGCGCTTTGGGATCCAGACTGGCGATAAATTGTTCCTTCGCGTTCAAAACATCTTCGAGGTCCATTAAAATGTGGTACAGCAGCGCCCGGCTTTCAAATTCCTCCCGGGTTTCGGGCATGGGCTCCCGTTTCATCACAGCAAAAATCTCGGATAAAATTTCCATTTGCAGCCTGGGCTTTTCGTGCTCGAACACTTTCATGCAGCACACTTCCAAAAACTCCTGAATGATCGCCGCCTGGGCGGGCATCGTCCGGATTTTGCGAATTTCATAATGCAGCGCGTGAAGCACATGGTATTGACGGATCCGCATTTGGAAATACTCGACAAAATACTGGGGATGGCTTGAAAACGTGTTGTCCTGAAACTCGATGGCTTCCCGTAAAAAGTCTTGCAGCTCGTTTTCAAGACTGGCGAGATCTTTCCATAAATGCGTATGCGTCTTTTGCGATTTCATATAGTCGACGATTTGCGCGAGCAGTTCGAGCGTTTTCGTGTCGGTGTCCCGCACCTTTTGGACGAGATCGACCGTCGTGGCCCGGTAGTCGTTGAACATGTTGAACACGATGGCGATAGTGATTCCAAGCAAAAGCAACGCGGTTTCGTTCCACAAAAACGCCGCGTCGTATGTCGTGGTCGTAAAGAAGTGCATGGCGATGAGCGCGTTGACGGACAAAGTCGCCTGCGTGTTCGTAAATTCCGTGACGAGCACGAGAAAAAAGATGACGACGCCAAACGCGACGAAGTCGGAATGGAGAAGCGGATAAATTAGCGAGCACAAAAGGACGGTGACCACAAAGGTCGCCAGACGCTGCGCTGTCAGTTTGATCGTCCCGCGTTTTGTCGTCAGCAGCGTGAGCAGCGTAATGGTACCGGCGCCCATCGCGTTTTGCAGCGAAAACAGATGGGCCAGAAAGATAGCCAGCGCGCTGCCCGCGCCGATTTTCAAAGCGAGGATCCATTTCTTTTTCAGTTTTTTTCGATTCATTTCTCTTCCCCTTTTTTCCATCGTATCAAAAAAGGATAAAGCGGAAAACCGCTTTATCCAAAAAATCACGCTTCGTTCATCAAATACGCCAGCGTCAAGGCGCACGTTCCTTTGATGGCGTCGATGTGGGTGCGCTCATAGCCGTGGCTGTTCATGCACCCCATGCCGTACACGGCCGCTTTCAAATCGTGGCCGGCTCTAAGCGCGCTGGTGGCGTCGCTGCCAAAGCGGTAGTACACGTCCAGACACGCGTTGATGCCATACGCCTTGGCCAGGTCGTACAGCCTGGTCGTCAGTTCCCAGTCGTAGGGCGAAAAATTGTCGGCCGCGCCGATGCATACGCTCTTTTCGGTGCCATGGTAGTGCGGGCCGATCAGCCCGATGTCCAGCGCGATGTATTCGTCCACGACGTCCGGGACGTACGCTCCGCCATGGCCGATTTCCTCGTAGATCGGAAACGCGAACCACGTGTTGTACGCCGGCGTGATGCCTTCCTCTTTCAAAAGGCGCATCGCCTCGATGAGGGCGGCGACGCACGCCTTGTCGTCGATGTGCCGGGATTTGATGAAGCCCGCTGGCGTCACGACGCATTTGGGATCGACGGATATCAAATCGCCGTGGTCGATGCCCAGATCGTACACGTCTTGGGCCGACTGGACATCCTCGTCGAGCAGGATTCGCATCGTTTCTATGTCGCGCGGCGCTTCCCTGGCGTCGTCGAAGACGTGGACGGAATGCGATTTGTGGATGACCATGCCGGTATAGGTTTTTCCCGAACGCGTATGGATATACACGTTTTCTCCTTCCAATGAATGAAAATTAACGCCGCCTAGCGTGCGGACTTCGATCCAGCCGTTCGGTTCCACATGGCGGACGATCATGCCGATCGTGTCCAGATGCGCCCCGAAACAAATCGTTTTCGAATGGTCGGCTCCCGGCACTTTGACGTACAGCGTATGTTTGTGGTCGTACGTGACGTCGTAACCCATCCTTGCGAAAATTTTCTCGAGCTTTTTGTCGATTTCCGGATAGTACGCCACGACGCTTGGCACGTTGACGAGCGTTTCAAACAAATCCACGAGTCTCTTCTCGTCGATGTCTGGCATTTTTCTCATAAACTTCCTCTCCTTGTTTCTTGTATCCGTCTTTCATTATACGCTTTCCGCCTTATTCGCACCATCCTTTTCCGATGTCGACCCAGCCGGCTGACGGCACGCAATCCAAAAATTCTTCCAGCGAAAGATCGACCGCGCTGTGGTCGTTTCCGGCCGCCGGATAGACGCGTTCAAACCGGCGCAGCGACACATCGAAATAGACGGGCACGCCTTCCTTCGCCCCGAACGGGCACACGCCGCCCGGCTCGTGGCCGACAAGCGACTCCACCAGCTCGCCCGGGATCATCTTCGCTTTTTGTTGAAAGGTATTCTTGTATTTTTTATTGTCGACACGAGCGTCTCCCGCCATGACGACAAGGATCGGTTCATCCTGGACGAGAAACGACATCGTCTTCGCGATTTGCCGGGGCTCGCATCCGAGCGCGTCGGCCGCCTCCTGCACGGTGGCGCTGGACTGGTCGAGGACGAGGATCCGCTCCCCGAGTCCTTTCGCTTCCAAATCTTGTTTTGCCTGTTCAAATGCCATCGGTTTTTCCTCCTTTATTTTTCCGCTGAAAGCCGATACGCCTCGTCGATCCACGACAGCAGTTCCGCGTTGATTTGTTCCTTTTGCTCCACGAGCACGTGATGCGTCCACCGGCAAGGATAAGGCTCGCTTGCCATCGCGACGCGCGGCGAATCCAGCCGGTGCGCCAAGCCAAACGACACTAGCATGAACTGCCGGGGCCAATCTTTTTTGCGTCGCCACGGACCGGAAGCCATGGCGAACATGTGCCGGTTGTAAAATGAAATTTGCGTTTTGGACACTTTGATGCGCAAATCGGGATACCGCTCGACGAGCGCGTCCCGCAACGTTTCGTACAAGGGCAGCAGCGCGGGCCATGGCTGCCAGAACTCGATTTCGTCCACGCGCAAGTCTTTCCACTCTATCTTTTCCATACTATTCTCCTGTTTCTTTTTTTGTTATATCACAGGATGAAAACATTGAAAATACATTTCCTATTTTCATCCCATCATTTTCATGCTATAGTTACGTTGTAACCCGTCTTTCGACGGTTCCTGATTCCAAGGATAGAAAGGAGGCTCCTATGAAACTGAACAGCACAAACCGGTTCAATGCGTTCATGGCGTCTCCTTCTTTCTTTTCGTAAGATTTTTTCGTCATGACGCATTGACCTTCCCCATTCAAATAGAAAGGTCAAAAAGGAATGAAACTCTCAAAACAAATTCAATCATTTTTTCAAAACATCGTCACGCTTTTTGACGTGCTGGCTCGTTTACGCGTTCAAAAGGCGCTCATCGGCATGACAGTGTTGTCGGTGCTCATCGCGCTTGGCGGTATTGGCTGCTCTGTGTTCTACGCGGATGCGATCGACCGGGTCTTGATCCATGCAGGTCTTTCCGCTTTCCTTGGCTCGATCGGCTTACTTGTCCTTCTCAAGATTGGCGCCATCGCTTTGCGGACAGCGCTCGACTGGCTTGGATCGAGGACGCGCAATACGATGATCGCCCGCCTGCGTTCTTTGGTGCTGGCTGCGCTCATGGACATGGATCTCGAGTACTTCCATGCGTTATCGTATGGCGAACTCGTCGACAAGATCCAGGGCTCGACGTTCGATCTGGCCGACAATCTCGGCTTGTTTTTGCCGGAACTGCTTCGCCGGTTGTTTGTCGGCTCGATCACGCTGCTTTTTTCCGTCTGGCTTTCCCCCTCCCTCACTTTCTTGTTTTGCGGCTTGTGCGCGCTCATGCTCTGGCTGCAAATATGGGGCGGAAACCAGTGCGGCGCTTTCATGGACGACATGATCGAGGCGCGCAATTCGCGCGACGCCTGCGTCCACGAGCTTCTCGACACGACGAGGACGATTCAAATCTTTAGCCTGGAAAAAGCGACGAAGCGCTGGTTCGTGGACGCTTCCAACTTTTTTATCCGCGCCTTCTCAACGGCTATGGAAAAGCTCGCACTCTTCTTTAGTCCGGGACGGATCGTCAACGATCTGGCGATCCTGCTGCCGTGCGCTCTTGGCGTCCTGCAAGTGCGGTTGGATCAGCTACCACTCGAAACATTCGTCACGCTGTTGTTCGTGTGGTCGATCAGCGCGCAGGAATTCAAAGGACTGGACGGGATTTTGGGCAACCTGCCGACGATCATCGCCAACGCGCATGATCTGGACACGTTATGGAGCGCCCCGGCCGATCCGGCGCAAACCGAGGATTTTCAATCGCGGACGCCGGCGCTCGACATCCAAAATGCGCATTATTCTTTCATCCATGGAAATCCCGGTTTTCATATCGAGGATTTGACGATCCAGCCTGGTGAGAAGGTCGCGATCGTTGGCGGCAACGGCAGTGGCAAGACGACGTTTTTGCGAACACTGGCCGGTTTGTATCCGCGTTATACAGGAACCATCCGGTGGTTTGAAACCGAAGCGCGCGATCTAAAGCCAAACAAGATCGGCTATGTGAGTCAGCATCCGGCTTTGTTTGACGACACGCTGCGTAACAACGTCGATCCCCGTCATCAAAAAACCGATGAACAAATCCGTACCATGCTCAACGAACTCGGTTTGAGCGCGTTGTGTGCGAAGCTGAACGACCCTTTGGAGAAAAACTTGTCAGGTGGCGAGAAACAGCGGCTCGCGCTCGTCAGGACGCTGCTGGAAGGAACGAACGTCCTTTTGCTGGACGAGGCGACAAGCGCGCTCGATCGAAAGACGGCCGCCAAGATCCATCGCACGCTCACGTCCAAACGCGACCTCACCCTTCTTACCATTCTTCACGATGTGGAATGGCTGTCCTTGTATGACCGGGTGCTCGTCTTTGAAAACGGAATGCTAAAGGAGGATTCGGATCATGCGTAAGTCCTTGTTCATTCTTCGTTCTCTTCTTCGCGAAAGTCCGAAATGGTGGTGGCGCTCGGTATGGGGCGCGACGATCACGTCCCTGCCCTGGTTTTTATCGACTTTGCTTGTTTCCGGGTTTACTTCGATGGCGATCGACGAGGCGTTAAACAAATCGTGGCCTCCACTCGCCATTTGCGCAGGAATCCTTTTCGCGCTCGTCCTGCTGCGCCTCCCGGTCGTCGCTGGATATCGCTTGAACGCTTTGGCAAGCGAAAAGCTTTCGGCCCACCTGCAATGGAAGTTGATCGAGGCGTGGAACCGTCGCGATCCAAACGAGAAAAAATGCAGGAAGGAAGATGTATTGACGCGCATCGTCAGCGACTGCGCCCAAAATCTTTCGGAATTTTTCTTTCAAGGCTTTGGCCTGAAGATTCTCGAACCGGTGTTGACGGGTTTGGCTGCCCTGCTCGTTTTGGCGCGTTTGGAATGGCGCGTTCTTGTCGTTTCCATCGTCCTTGGCTTTGGACTGTCGGGAATCACGACACGCTTCACAAAGAAGATTCGAACGCTTCATGCCGCGTTACAGCACGACAACGATGTTTTGAACGGCTTGTTTTTGGATGTCGTCCGGAACATGGAAACGGTGAAAAAAATTGACTTGAAAAAAGACAAGCGAAAAGGATTCGACCAGCGCAATCAAATTATTGAAGAAACTTCCAATCAACTGGCCTGGCTGGAAACCGGACTGCGGATTTTGCCCATGACAGGCGAGTTGTTCCTGCTTATAACGACCCTCATTCTGGCGTGGCGGCTTCCGTCCTTTCCGGTCGGATCGGTCGTTCTGGTGGGAGCCTTGCAGCCGTTTGTCAACAACTTGTTCGCCAATCTGGGCACGATGCGCAACGAGCTGGAAAAGGCGGCGGTGCACGGAAAGCGGGTGCTCGATACGGTCGAAGACCTTCACTCCATCGCGTGGATCGAAGATCTTCCCGGTGAAAAAGAAAGCAAAATCCGGTATCTTGAACTGCGTCGTGTTGGATTTGTGGTTGGCAATCATCGAATTTTGCGCAATGTGAATATCCGCGCAAAACAAGGTGAGCTGATCGGAATTCAGGCGCCCTCCGGTTCGGGAAAATCGACTTTGCTCACCTTGATTCAAGGCCTGCGCGAGCCAGACGAAGGGCAAATCCTTTTTGATGGCGTTTCGGCACATGCGCTTCCATTTGCTTTGCGAAGACAGCGTGTTCGGCTGTTTCCTCAACAGCCGGTGCTCTTTCGCAAAACGATTCAAGAAAACGTCGAGATCGTCGCGAACCGCGCGCTTTCCAATGCGGAGCTGCGCCAATTAGCCACCCAAGTCGGATGGGACGATGTCGATTTTGGCAAGATGCTGGAAGAAGGCGGTTCCAACTTGTCGGGTGGCGAGCGTCAAAAAGTCGCTTTTATGCAGGCTCTTGTTTGCGACGCGCAAGTGCTGCTGCTTGACGAGCCGACGTCGGCTATGGATTCGCGCAGCGAAGCGATCGTATGGGAAGGTCTGCAAAAGCGCAAACACGAAAAAATCATTGTATGTGTGTCGCATCGTACGGCTTTGTTGCAGGCTGTGGATCGTCTTTACGGATGGGATGAAAAAGCCGGATTTTTCCAAAAGATGTGAAAATTTATTTTTTTCAATTTTTTTGTCCTCTTTTCCCTTTTCCAAACGTATATAAAAGGTAGGAGGTAAAAATTTGACAAACACAACCAACATCCAGTATTTGTCCATGCTTGAGCGCTTCACCTTGTTTAGCGACTTTTTCATGCACGCCGTCTTTTCGCATAGTCGAAAAGCCGTGCAGCTTCTTGCGCGCATCGTGACCGGGAAAAAAGATTTGATCGTCGTTGAATGGGGTCTGGAAGTCAAAAAGGGATTTCCGTTTTTTCGAAACGACCGCTATGATTTGTTCATCATCGACCAGTATGGTAATGTCTACAACATCGAAATAGAGAACACGCTTCAATCCATTGGCAAGCGCGCGTTTCACAATTTGAGCGTGCTCGTCGCCCAGGGCTTGAAGCCGGGACAAAAACACAAAAAACTGCAAGAGAACTGGGTCGTCTTTTTGACAAGGAAAGACTTTCTCAAGCAAAACGAGCCATTTTACAACTATCAGTGGCGTGAGGACAGGAGCAGGCAAAAGCTGAAGACGGGTGGTCACATCCGCATCGTCAACGGGCAGTATCAGGGAAAGGACGCATTGGGAAAGCTGATGCATGATTTCCACTGTACAAACCCGGATGACATGTTTTATGATGAGCTTAGAGAAGCCGTATCGTATTTTAAAAAGGAACCGGAAGGAGTGAATACCATGTGTGAGATCATGAGAGAATTTGAAAGAAAATCCAAGAACGAAGGACGCAGAGAAGGACGTGCAGAAGGACGGGCCCAGGAACGTCAAAAGGCAAAGAAGTGCACCGAAGCCATTATGCGCAATTTGCGCGAAGAAGGCATGTCCTACGAAAGGATTGCGCGAATCACCAATCAATCGCTATCAAAAGTAAAATTGTTTTTTAAGACGCAACAAACCGCGTAACAAGCAGGCATCATGGCATACGTCATGATGCTTTTTGATGAAAATCTTCTAGTGTACAAACCCGGATGACATGTTTTATGATGAGCTTAGAGAAGCCGTATCGTATTTTAAAAAGGAACCGGAAGGAGTGAATGCCATGTGTGAGATCATGAGAGAATTTGAAAGAAAATCCGAGAACAAGGGACGTAGACAAGGGCGCGCCGAAGGACGGGCAGAGGGCCGAGCAGAAGGTCGGACAGAAGAACGGGAAACCATCATGCGCAATTTATATGCCAAGGGCATGGATTGTCCTTCCATCGCCGAAGTCACGGGACAAACCAGCGCCCAGGTTGAAGCCTTTTTCAAAGCCCGATAGCAGGACCCGCAAACATCGCGATCACCCGGTCGCGATGTTTTTCACAAGATAAATCGCTTAGCCAAAATCCGCAAAACCCATTTTCCATCGAAAGAATATGGTACAATACGTCTATGAAAATTATTGTTTCTCCTACAAAACAAATGAAGTTTAAAGACGACTTCTATATTCCTTACACTACGCCCGCTTTTTTAAAGGAAAGCGAACTTTTACGCGAAAAACTAAGCGCGCTTGATTTTGACACCTTGAAAAAAACAATGAAGGTCAGCGATAAAATGGCCGGAAAAGTTTACGACTTGTTCCATACCGGCCATTCCGCGCGCGGATGTGCCCTTCTCTCTTATTCAGGCATCGCCTTCCAATACATGGCGCCTGGCGTCTTCACCGATCGGGAAATCGAATATGTGGAAAACCACCTGCGCATCCTTTCCGGCTTGTATGGCGTTTTGCGCCCCCTTGATCAAATCGAAGGGTACCGGCTTGAAATGCAAACCAAGCTCCCCTTCTTTCCATTCTCGCTTTATGATTTTTGGAAAGACGCGCTGGCCCAAGCGCTGGACGACGAAATCATCCTCAATTTAGCCAGCGAGGAATACGCCAAATGCATCCGCCCCTACAAACCGCTCATCGACGTCCGTTTTCTTGACGTGGACGGCAAGGAAAAAGGCGTCTACGTCAAAATGGCGCGCGGGGAAATGGTTCGCTACATGGCGGAAAAAAACATCGAGCGCGTCGAGGACATCCGCCATTTCGACCGGCAAAATTTCGCTTTTTGCCCGGAACGTTCCAATTCGCGTCTTTACGTCTTTCAAAAAACAAAATAAATCGCAGGAAATCGGTGGATTTCCTTTTTTACTTTTCGCAACATGCATGAAAAAAAGAAAGCGCCAATTTGCGACAATAGAAAAAAAGGAGGTTCTTATGAATAGTTATCAAATCCAGACGATGCAGACGGTCATCAACGCCATGGAAAGCCACCTTGACAAACGGCTTGATTTAGAAACGCTCGCCCAAACGGCCGGCTATTCAAAACACCATTTCCATCATGTGTTCACCTCGTTGACCGGCTTGCCGATTCACGACTACATTTTACGAAGACGGCTGACCCAAGCCGCCCAACAGCTTGTCCACACCCAAAAACCGATTTTGGAAATCGCTCTGGAGGCCGGCTATCAAAGCCAGCAGGCGTTTACTTCCGCTTTCAAAGGCATGTATAAACAAACGCCCCGCGCCTTTCGGAAAAACAACGCGTTTTATCCGCTCCAATGGAAATTCACAGGCGTCATCCTTCCACAGCCCGCCAATCTCTCCCTTGCCTGGGCGAGTTTGACCGACCTGGATGACTGGATGGCGCTTAGCGCCCAAACGGTCAGCGGATTTCCTGGTTTGGAGGAAAACAGCCATCGAAAACAAATCCAAGTCGCGATTCGGCAACATCGCGCGATCGTGATCCGCGACCAGACCCATCTCATCGGCGCGCTTGTTTTTTCTCAACCAGCCGCGACCATCGAGTTTCTTGCCATCCACCCCCAGTATTCCTATCGTCAAATCGCCGCGATCTTTCTCGACTTTTTGATTCGAAACCGCGTGCTTGGCCCAACCATTAAAATTTCCACGTTTCGCGCCAACGACAAGGCGGATCCAGGCCAACGGAAAGCGTATGAGCAGCTTGGATTTACCGCCTCAGAGCTTCTCGTCGAATTTGGTTATCCAACCCAGCGCATGCTTCTTCAAGTCGCGCCCACGGAGTCAAAAAATGGCTGAGAATCCATTTGAGCGAAACTGGACGGCGTCCGCCTTGCTCCGATTCGCCTTTCCGACAATCATCATGATGCTCTCGATGGGATTGTACACTTTAGCCGATACGATCTTTGTCGCCCGCTTCGTCAATACGGACGCGTTGTCCGCCATCAACATCGTCTGCCCGGTTGTGAATCTAACCGTAGGGCTTGGGACAATGATCGCGACCGGCGCCAACGCCATCGTATCGCGAAACCTGGGAGCCGGCCAGGAAAGAGCGGCCAGAGAAAACTTCACCTTGCTCGTGCTGTACGGCGCCCTGCTTGGTCTTGCGCTTTTCGGAGCCGGCCTTGTATGGATCGACTCGATTGTGACTTTTCTGGGCGCGAGCCAACGCCTTTTTCCATACGCCAAAGCGTATTTGGAAATCGTTTTCCTGTTCGTTCCCGCCCAGCTGCTGCAAACCATCTTTTCCAATTTGTTTGTGACCGCCGGAAAGCCCGGCCTCGGATTCGGCCTGTCGGTTTTCGCCGGACTCGCCAATCTGGTTTTGGATGTTTTATTCATGACGCGCTTCCATATGGGAATTCAAGGCGCGGCACTCGGCACAGGCATCGGCTATTCGATTGGCACAATCGGCGGTCTTGTCTTTTTTTCCAAAAAGCGCGGCCCGCTCTTTTTTACTCGGCCAGCATGGAACGTGCGCGTCGTCATCCAGAGCTTATGGAACGGCTCTTCCGAAATGGTTTCGCAAGTTTCCAGCGCCGTGACGACCTTTTTGTTCAACCGCGCTATGCTCATTTTCGCAAACGAGGAGGGTGTCGCCGCCATCACGATCCTGATCTATTCGCAGTTTTTGCTCAACACCGTTTTTATCGGCTATTCGATTGGCGTCGCGCCCATCATTGGCTACAATTTGGGCGAGAAAAACACCCGCCAGCAAAAACGGGTGTTCGCGTTGAGTGTACGTTTCATCGCATGGACGTCCATCGCGATTTTCGTTCTCGCCCGCTGGAAAGGCGCGGATTTGATTGGACTCTTCGCTCCTTCGACGTCTTCTGTATATCAAATCACAAAACAAGGCTTTCCGATTTTCGCGATCAGCTTTCTGTTTTGCGGCTTCAACCTTTTCGTTTCGTCCATGTTTACCGCCTTGTCCAACGGCGCCATTTCCGCCTTTCTCTCTTTTTTGCGCACCTTCGTCTTTCTTGCCGGCGCGATCGTGCTTTTGCCAGAAATTTTGGGAATCAACGGAATCTGGTCCGCCCTGCCGCTCGCGGAAGGGGCCGCTTTTATTCTCTCGAGCGCTTGCTGCTTTCTCTTTAGAAAACGATACGGCTACGCTTGACAAAAAAAAACAGCAACTCTCTCGTGCTGTCTTTTTTGGGTATCCAAATTATTTAGGGGTCTAGACTTCTTTTTTTACGAAAGTGGCTTAGACCCCAAAATTGCCCCCAAAATTTCTTGGGAAACCCCTAAAGATTTTGGTTGCCCCTTTTTTTCCTTACGCTTCTTTTTTCTTTTTCATCACGCCATACACAATGCCGCCAATCAGCAACAGCGCCAAAGCGCCCATTCCCAACAGGGCCGGCATCGACAAGAACGACTTCGAAGCGTCGCCATTTTCGTTTTCTTCCGGTCCGGCCAACGGCACGTTGTCATCCTCAATGTCCACGATATCCTGCGGTCCGGTCGGGTTGTCCGTTTCATCGCCTGCCGGCGGAGTCGTCGCGTCCTCGCCGCCCGGTGTTGGCGCTGGCGTTGGACCTTCCTCCGTGCCTGGCGTCGTTTCTGGCGTCGTGGCCGGGGTCGTACCCGGTTCTGTCACAGTTTCCGTTTCCGTGTCGGTCACCGTTGTCGTATTGCCTGGAATCGTGCCCGGCGCCTCGATTGGCTCGTACCAGAAGTTGAAGTTGTGGCTTTTTCCTTCTTCCAGCGTGAACCGCGCGTTTCTCGCTTGCGGGGAATATCCTTCAATGTACGGAAACGACATGACGACCTGCTCGTTCAAGTTGCCCGTATACTTTGAGGGCTCCATTCCCGCGATTGGCTGTCTTGTTCGCGTATCCATGTAGTTGATCGTGTACTCCACTGGATCCAAAAGCAAGTTGTATGTGACCACGTAGTCCTGATCGGCCGTCACCGGACTGCCACCCAAATACACGGTGTCGCTCAACAAATCCTCGCCGCTCACCTTGATCGTGCCCGGAATGTACGGCTTCCCGCTCTCCCCGCTAGTCGCGATCAAATCCTGCGCGTTCAAGGAAGGAAGCGCCTCTCCATAGCCAAGTTCCAGCTCCATGTATTCCTGGTTCGGATCGTCTTTAAAATACCCATGGTTGCCCCGGTAAATGCGAATCGTATACGAATACGGCTCTTCGTTTTCTTCCGCCACGATCGGGCTGGCCATCATTCCAAAAGAAAGCAGAAGCGCGCCAAAAAGTTTCCTCTTTTTCATGCTAGTCCTCCTCCTTCTTTCTCTCTTTGATGCCAAACAAGGCGAGAATCAGCAAGAGCGCGCCGCTGATGCCGCTCACCAAAAGCCACGGCAGCCGGTTCGTCAACGTCGACGTGTTTACGATCCGGTTTTTCTTCGTCGTGTGGATCACCCGGTCCGCTTCCCGCTTCGGTTCCGTATCGCTCACCTCGGTCGCGAACTGCATCGCCACTTCCGCCATCGTTTCCTGGTAGTCGTTTCCTTGCGTCTCGCCATCCAAAGCGATTTCCAGCGACACGACCCCAGACTGGTTGTTGTTGAGGGTATCCAGGAACACATAGTCCTCCAGCCCTTCGGCCGCTTCCATCAGGCCGGCCTGTCCCTGCCCGCCCAACGACTTGCTTTCATACAACGTCCGCGAGCCGGTCGGTCCTTCGTACGTCAGACGGTATTCATAGCCGCCGCCCAGTGTCCGTTCCGCGTCCGCCTCCTGCAAAGACTGCACGACCTCGTTGCTCAAATACCAGTTGGTCGGCTTGGAAAAGTCGTTCACCACCCGCATCTGGATCGTGGTCGAGTCGCCCGGCTGCATGTCGGCGATATTTCCCAGCAGTTTCTTATCCGGATCGTTGTAGTCCATTTCCTCGTTCTTTGTGAACGTGACCGTTCCGCTCAAATCTTTCGCCATCACCGGAAGCGTCAAGGAAGAAACGAGTCCGGCCATCAAAAGCAGATTTCCTATCTTTTTCTTCATCCCTTTCTCCTTCCTAGTCGAGCGCGATCGTGTTCTCGTCGCCCGACACGCTCACGCCCCAGGCGCTCTTGATCGCCTCTTCGGCGTGCCGGTTTTGCACCGCGTCCACTTTCGCTTCCAAATGGAACTTCAAATCGTCGTAGTCGTACGCCGTGTCGCTTTTGTGCTTCATCACATCCGGATGGATCCGAATGGTTTCCGTCAAATTGGTCGTCGAAACATTGGGCGCAAGCACGCTCGAATAGTAATACACTTCCCGCTCTGGCGTCGAGGCGTCCGGGTCTTTCATCCATCCAGCGCCCAAGCCTTCCAGCTCGATGTATTCCGGTTTCAAATCCACCCGTTTTCCTTGTTCGTCTGTCCAGTATTTCGTAATCGTCACCCGCACGAATTGCGGAATCGAGCCGATGTTTCGCACCGCGATTTGTTCCGGATAGGCGTAGCCTAGCTTCAGCTTCTTGTCCGCCTTCACGGCCGGCAGTTTCAATTCACCTTCTGGCGAATTATTATTGTAGCCATTCTCCGCCACCGGATTTTTGTTTTCCAGCAGCGCCACGTCGATGCTCGACACGTTCATCGTCGCGTGGAACGGCGAGGACGTTTCGTTCAAAACGGCTCGCGTCCCTTCGATTCCCGTGCCTAGAAGCAGGCCGAGCGCCATGACAAACAGCAGCGCGATCACGATTGGTCTCGATAAAAATTGTTTGAACTTCTTCATCTTCGATTCCCTCTCTAAGCCCACGCGTTTGGATCCGGCACGACTTGTCCGTTTTCATCGTAAATGACCGGCGCCGATTCCGCGACGACGATCACGTTGAACGAATCCGCCTCGAAATCTCCCTTGACCTGGATCGAGGCGCGTAGTGTCGTGGTCGACTCGCCCGGCTCCACGATGGGCGTGTAGTAGTAAAAGCCATCCGCGCGGGCCGGCACTTCCCAGCCGTCCTCGCCTTCCACGAACACTTGCGAAACCGGCGAGCCGCCCTCGTCAGGGTAAAACAGCTTGACCCGTACGAACACCGCTTGCGAATTCTCGTTGTTGCGCACCGCGATCGACTTTGTCAAATCGTCCACGTCTTCGGTAATGTCGGTGTCGTTGCCTAGTTCAATGCCGTATTCGCCATCCGCACGCGCGTTGGTCGTAAAGTAGGCGTAGGCCGTTCCCACGCTCGAAGCGCCAAGCAAGGCGAGCGCCAGAGAAAAGATCATCCATTTCTTCTTCATACTCATTCACCCTCCCGGCTGTACCGCTGGTTCACGTCCCAGCTTTCGCCGTTTCTCGTAAACGTGTTGTTCACGCTTGTGCCATGGTTGTTGTTGGGAACCAGGGCGTTCACAAAGTCAAACGTCAGTTCCACATCGCCATCCGCCAGCTCTTGCGAAGGGCTTCCGGAAACGAGCGTGTAGGAAGCGCCGGTATACACTTCCTCGACCGTCACGACGGAGCCGACTGGAATGTTGTCCACTTCGATTGTTCCCGACGTCGTATCGGTCAGCACGAGCTGTTCGACACCCGAGTACACGACTTCCCCATCGTACTCGGCGGTGATTTCAAAGACGAACATGGCCGGGGCGAAGCCGCCCAGCGCGTCCACCTGCTTGTGGATGACAATACGGCCGTCCTCGCGCGGTTCCTGGGACGCTTTGAGCGTCATTGTAAAGTCATACTGCCAATCCGTTCCGTTGACCGTGTTGTTTTCTCCATTCTCGTCCATGCGCGATGGCAAAGCCACCAGCGAAGGGTTGAACGTGTATTTGTACTGGCTCGTATTTACAAACGAAAGGACTTTTTCCGTTCCGTCTGTCGAGCCGACCATCGTCTGTTCGAGCGAGTCGGCCAGCGTCATATCGGCGCGTCGCGGCATTGTTAAATACAGGCCCGGTTCCAAGCGGGCTTTGTCCAAAACCGAAACGGTCGCGACGGGTTCCGGTTTTGACTGCGCTACGATTTGGCCGGCTTGCTGCGACAAGGCCGTGTAGTCGACTGCCGCCAGGTTTTTCAACGCGGGCGCCAGCGCTTCAAACGTTTCGGTCGCCTCGAACGAATACGAGTCGACGCCCGGATCCTCGATGGCCGAAGCGACTTTGAACACGTCCACTACCACGTCGGCGGATTCCAGATCGTCCGCGTATTCGGGTAGCGGCGAAAACGACAGTGAACACGTTTCCTTCAAGTCCACGGCGAGCGTTCGCGAGATGGCGGGCAGCCCGAGCGCGAACACAAGCGCCACCAAACCAATGATCCAGCCTAATTTCTTCCTTTTCATACTCCTTTATCCTTTCTTTCCACTCTCTTTTTCACGATATTTTTCACGATCCATCCTATGCCCAGCGCCACAAAGAGGAGCACCCCGACAAAGATGGCGACCACGTTGCGGTTCAGTAAAACCGCTTCCGACCGGGCGTTTACGAAGTCGTCCGGCAAATTGTCGACACGATGGCCGCGCACAAGCAGACGATGGGTGTTGATTCCATAGGGCGTGCACGTTTGCAGCGTCGCCAGATCCTTCCCCTCTTCGATCTGCAAATACGTGAAATCGTTGGGTTCCACGATTTTGATCTGATCCACCTGATACGTGTACGTATCGTCCAACACGACAAACATGAAGTAGTCCCCCACTTCCATCTGGTCCAGATCGGTAAACAGCTTGGCCGAGGGCAAGCCCCGGTGCCCGGATACAATGGTATGGGTACTTTCACCGCCAATGGGCAGCGAAGACCCTTCGATATGGCCGATGGCGTCCTGCAACGTCGACTCCTCCACCCCATGGTAGATGGGAAGATTCACCCGCAAGGAGGGAATCTTGACAACGCCCATGATGCCGTCCCCGGCCACATCTAGTACCGATTCATATTCGGCATGCAAAGCGTCCGAAGGATGGAACCGGTTGGGTTCGGACAACAGCGACGTATTGTAGGCACGCGCGTCGGAAAGATACTTTTCATATTCTTCATCCGACATCGTCGCCACCGCTTCCGAATAGGAGTCGATGGCGCGAGTGGCATGAAACTGATTCCACCAGTCCGCTACCGTTGGATACAACAGCAGGGACAGCCCTACCGTGAACATCATGACAAGCAGAACTGTGGACCAATTCTTTTTCATAAATTTTTTCATGTAGAGCTCTCCCTGCCGCTGAATCAGTGATTCAGCAGCATTCTTTCTTTTTTCAATGAGCAAAGCTCAATCTAAGAGTTGTTTCTTTCTCTTATTCGTGTTTCATTCTCTTGTTCGTTACGAAGATGACTGCGGCACC
>NZ_CAXHOA010000010.1:0-6615 GCF_964018005.1 uncultured Dubosiella sp. | reverse complement strand
AAGCTCAATCTAAGAGTTGTTTCTTTCTCTTATTCGTGTTTCATTCTCTTGTTCGTTACGAAGATGACTGCGGCACCGACCATGAGGATCGCACCAGCTACGTAGAGCATCGTCGTACCCATACCACCTGTGGATGGGAGTTGAGCACCCGTTGTATTCACTACAGTAGTTTCTTCTGTTAAATCAGCTTCAATAATATTTCCCGCATTATCTTTTCCCACTGTAATCGTGATAGGTTGATCTGCAGTCAATGTATTATAGCCTGCTGGAGTTGTTTTCTCATGAAGTAAATAACTACCAGCTTTTAAGCCAACAAATTGAACTTGGGCTTTTCCCTCTGTAACTTCGGTAATATATTCAGTTGCCTCTTCAATATTATCGACCCAATTAACAGTTTTACCATCTTCACTTAATTGATAATATTTACCTTTGTTTTCATCATTGTCATTGTTATTGATCAATACAAATCCAGCACCTGCTAATGGTTTTCCACTGTTGGCATCATCAATTTTCTTATTTACTACAATCTTAGCTGTATAAACTTTTACCACTTTATCTGGCGTTTTGTTTGGCTGTTGATTTGGATCGTTTGTGTACTCAAGACTTGCTTTATTTGTTTCTACATCCGCTACTGCTTTTTCATTAACTGTTGCGTTATATTTAATCGTTAGAGTTTGTAATTTATATTGTTGCAAAGACTTCATATCAAAAGTTAATTTAAAGCCATTACCTACTTTTTGAGAACTATATCCCGTGATGATCTTGGTTCCTCCAACAAATACTTCGATACTGTCAAAATTAAAAGTCAATCCATCTGACATAGAGTCGCTAACATTATATGTATAGTTTTCAAAGCCATCTGTTACAGGAATATTTGCTGTAATAACGTAGTTAACCGTATCACCGATTGCAACATTTTCTGTTTGCCCCTCATCTAAATTTTTTTCAAATGGGACATCGTTTTTATCTTGAATATCTGCAGATGGATCAGTTGTTGTTAAATTGCAAAGAGATCCCGTTGTACTACTTACAAAATAATAACCTAATGGAAGGTTTTCAGCTTTGACTGTTCCATTTGTTTGTGCTATCAATTGAGTTCCAGTTTTTCCTGTTAACTTTGTTTTCAAGAATGCAGAAAATTTAGAAGGATTGAACGTCTTATCATCAATAGTAATTTTAAATTCTTTGGAATTTGTAGTCGCTGTAAGTACTAACCCTGAATTTTCTTTTGCGCTATATTCTTGGACATCGTTATACCAAGCATCGTCACTACTAATCGTATAAGCATAAGATGATTTATCGCTGGTATAGGTTGTAGAAAAAAATTTATATGCAGTATACGTTTGTCCTTCTCTAGGATTTTCAATTGTAATTGATCCATTAGAAGGAGTATCGCCATCCGCCGCTTTCACATTCGCCGCCGTCAATCCGACAACCATCATGAACGCCGCAAAGATAGATAAAAGTTTCTTTAAAGATTTCATAATTTATGTTTTCCTTTCTTATCTTTAAATCTTTTTGTTCGTTATCGGCTGGAAAGAAAGACTGGTTTTCTTTTTCCTCTTTCTTCCCATACAAACCGTGAAAGAATCATATGTATCACGAATACAACCCCTTGAAAGAGGTCTAGGATCAGAGGCTCCCCTTACTTGTTACTTTCCTCCTTTCCCAGTCTTGTTTCTTTTCGACCTCTTTTTGTATCCGTACATTAAGCTGGATGCAGCTATGATTGCTCCTCCGCTGAATGTAAATAATTGAGTACCGGCTCCTCCGGTGTTTGGTAGGGATTGGCCTGCTGTATTTCCAACAACAATATCAACACCTTGCTGATTAACCGTTATTTTAAAGTTATCGTCATTTATTTCTTGACCGTTACTTCCGACTACTTTGTAGCCTACATTTTCCACAAATATAACTTTAAAAACCAAAGGCTCTGTCATCGTGATGTATCCTGCTGGAGGCGTCGTTTCGACAAGCTGATATAATTGCCCAATTTCTATTTTTAATTCAGCAACTCCTCCCGTTGAATTTTTAATTTCTGTTGGTCGACCATTCTCATCTGTCTTAAAAGTTAAATAGTCTTCAAAAGTGGATGCATTGGTACTATTAGCTTTCTTTAAAGCAAATTTAGCATTTGCTAATCCAGTTGGATTCCCTGCATCCATCTGGTCTTTTACTGTTTTCAGTAAAGAAAAGTTGATTGTGTCTTTTTTGTAATGGTTTTCAATCAGGATGCCAGAAATATTGCCTTTGATTTCATATCCTGCATTAAGCATTACTTTATTCCACTTACTGCCTCCCTTATCAGAAAATTTTATTTTTTCTGTTCCACCGGTCCAATTCATACTTGCAATATTGGTTCCCGTAGAATCTTGAACATCAAATGTTACATTATTTTTCCATTGTTCTTCAGGAATACTATAAAATTGGATTTGATTTTTTTGAGTAATGTTTACACCATGATCCTTAGCCTCAATTATTTTCTGGCTAATCACATTCTGTACCGATTTCCCTAATTCAGATTTTGATACAACAATGACATAATCTTTACCAGATTGAACAAGTATAGCTAATTTTCCTTCAGATAAATCCCATTCCTTATTAGCATTCGGAGTATCCCATTTAAACCCAGTTAAATTAATTTCTGGATCTTTCAAAGTAACATCAGGTACTTTGATTTGCCCATCAATATTATTAATAGAAATTGGCTCTCCATTTATACGCACTTCAGCAAGCGTATACCCTTTTGCTTCTAATCCAGACTCGGAAACACTATAAGTTCCACCCTCTAAGGGGGCTGTTCTCCAAATCCAATTTCCAGTTATACCCTCAGTAGTTGAATTAATTTTATTCGCTTCGTTTAATATAAAGGTTTGATCTGCTACCTCTACCTTAAAATCAGGTAAAACTGATTCTGGATTCTCCAACCCATAAAACTGCTTCTCGACTTGAATATGAGAGGTTGGAGTTAATGTTTCTCCTTTTACATTTGACGTATTAGCAAATACCACACTCAAACTATCAAGGGAAAAGATATGTGAATCAATGTAGCCTTCCCTGTCTTCCTCTTGAATGGTTTGATCGACTTCTTCTGGTACTTTCTCTCCATCTTCCAACTCTTTGATGTGGGTGATTTCGGTTGTTTTGGTGTCGAGCCAGAAGTTTTGCTCACTGTCTTTGAATGTCAAAATAATTTGGATTGGTTTCTCCGGTTCGATTTCTTTTCCGTTCTTCTCGTTCATAAAATAAATATCCCAAGCAAATTCGTTTTCACTTTCCACTTTATTAATTAAAGATTTAGCCTCCTGAAACTCTTCGGATTGTGGATCCAGTTTTTTAACTTGTAGGATTACATGTTTATTTTTGAATGTGTCCTTGTCGGTCAAAACGCGAATGAAAGTGTCTTCATCTTCCCAAGTGTACTCGATCTTTTCTTCGCTTTCGGTTCCAGCCAATGGCGCATCAAACTCCTCGATCGTAATGACGTCGTTTAAGAAGCCCTGGATTTTATCTCCCTTGATGACGATTTCCTTGACTTCGCCCTCCACATCGCCTGCGATGGCTTTCACTTCTTTTTGATCTCTATTTATTGTTGTGACAATTCCTGTTTCTAATTCATCTTTTTCATTCTGGAAGAAAACAACATTGCCTTCTTCGACCTTTTCCCAATCTCTGGATTGGTCTTTTGCCGTCTTGGTGTTCCACTTGTCCACGTCTTTGTCATAGCCCATTTGGACGTTGGCGTATTTCAAAACGTAGCCAGTAAAGTAGTTGTTCCAGTCACCATACTGGTCTTCATAGAGATGACCGTACCTTGTGTAGTAGTGCTCTTTTTCTTCTTCGTCGATTTCGAAGTTGTTTTTGTTTTCCTTAGTTCCCAGCTCGTTTTTGGCGACGGTCAGGATCCTTGTTTTGGCGTCCTCTTCGCTTGCTAGTTCTTTATACGCTTCATCCCAATCGGCTGGATCTTCCACGTCTTCTTTGTTGGACTCACAAATTCTTGTGTGCTCATGCTCTTCCTTGCCGCATTGAAGCTCTTCGCTCTTGTAGCACTCGTCTGTATGCGTGTGACCCTCGCTTGCTTTTGCCTCTTCTTGCTGGCAAATCAAATGATCGGAACGAATCCATTCATAACATTCGTCGCTATGAAGGTGTTCGTCGTTTTCTTCCAATTCACAAAGAAGGTTTTCTGTTTTTACGAGCTCGTAGCACGTTTCATCGTGCACATGACCTTCGTTTGGTTCTCCCTCTTCTTTTCCACAAAGCGGGGTTTGCGACCGATAGCAAGCTTCGGTGTGAACATGCGCTTCCTTGCCGCAATACGTTTCCTTGCTCATCGTCACGGCTGGCAATATCAGGGCGTAGGTCGTGCAAAAGACGACGATACCGCTTAGAATCGACACGACCCGTTTCCAGGATCTTTTTTTCTTATTTTCCTTCATAACCGTTTCCTTTCTAGATTCCTCCCATTTCGTTCAACGGCCAAACTTTCATGTTCAGCTTTCCTACAATCATTTCCTCGGCGACAGGTCCGATGGCTCTCGTTCTGGAATCGAGCGATACGCTGCGATGGTCGCCCATGACGAACCAGCGCTTTTCGGGTACCTGATACGGATACTCGAGATCGGTTTCGCCCAGCGCCTTTTCTTTGACATAAGGCTCGTTGAGCTCTTCGCCATTGACGAACACGTTGCCGTCGTCGTCGATATACACCCAGTCGCCTGGCCCGGCGATGACGCGTTTGACAAGAATTTTATTGTTGTAGTAGAACGCCACCACGTCGCCCGTGTTAAAGCTGCTTCCTTTGGATGTGAGAACGATATCGCCCGCCTTTAAAGTGGGGGTCATGCTCGTTCCATAAATCCGGAGGACTGGCAGCCATAAAGTCGCGACCAGAATGGCGATTGCAGAAACGACGATGAGCACGCCCACCATACTGCGCAATGTTGTGGTCCTATGTCAAGAAAACGGATAAAATAAATAGATTTTTTTATTTCCTGACTGCGCGCTTGGTAGTCTGACTCGAAAAATTTCTTCCGCTTCCTCTCTTGACACCGGGTCCCTTTTTCCCCTGAACCACTTTCTTTGCCATCACCCAATTTCTTGATCGTATACATTGGGTTCGATGGCCTCCCTAGCTTATCAGGGGAAAGCCCGCTGTAAAGAGTGCTTCAGAATTTTTTCTCTTTTCACGCTACTTCTTACGTTCTTGCTTGTGCCATTCCATTTCATAGTCATTGGGCGATTGGTATTCGCAATGACTGTGGATCCGGATCGTGTTGTACCAGCCTTCGATGTATTCCCACACGAGACGGGACGCATGCCGATAGTTTTGGATCTCGCATCGTCCTAGCCATTCTCGCTTGATCAATGAATGAAACGACTCGATACACGCGTTGTCGTACGGCGTGCCTTTTTGCGAATAACTCCGCTTCATCCCCCTGGTCATTTGTTGATACAATTCGCATGTATAGTGGATCCCGCGGTCTGTATGGATGATGAGCGGCTGGTCGATGTGACGTACAGTTTTCGCCATTTCGATGCATTCCAGCACTTCGGTCACTTCCAACGTTTTTGACAATTTCCACGCGATGATCTTCCGGGAATAGAGATCCATGACGCATGTCAGATACACGAATCCGGACAATCTCGTTCGGATGTAGGTGATGTCGCTACACCATACCGCATTCGGCTTTTCTGGTGAGAATTGTCTCTGCAATTCGTTTTTCAACTCGGTATGGAAACAGCTGTCCACGGTTGTTTTTACGCCTTTTTTGACCCATTGAGCCTGTATGTCCATCTCGCGCATATACAGCCCGACAGTACGCGGTGAGATCACGATCCCTTGTTTTTCGAGAACTTTTGCAATCTTGGGTGCTCCATAGTTCTGGTGACTCTCTTCATAAATATCTTTGATCTGTTTTTTCACTTCTTCTTTATGAAGCGCCTGTTGGCTTGGTTCTCTTTTTAGAAAATCGTAATACCCGGAGGTGGAGAGCTTTAAAAGATGCAGCACTCTGGACACGGAGAAGCGAACTCCGGCGTTGTGTTCCAGTGTGACAAGTTCATAGATGACTTGTGTTAATTTCCCAGAATGCTGATGGCTTTTTTTAGGATTTTCAAAGCCTCCTGCGTGTCACGCAATTCTCTTTGAAGCCGTATGTTTTCTTTTTCGGCTTCTGAAGAATAATGACCGGATCCTACAAATGGAACTTCGTGGTTTGGGTTGGCTTTGGCTTCGCGTTTCCAACGGGCCAAGGTGCTTTTTCCGACTTCCAAATGATCGGCGCATTGCTGGACGGTCATGTCAGGATGCGCGTAGACATAATCCACCGCGTTCTGTTTAAATTCGGCTGTAAATTGTTTTTTCTTGTTTGCCATAGATCTTTGCTTCCTTTCGTAGATAGTATAGTTCCATGACATAGGTTTGGTAAGTTAGACTCTCTATTCGGATTATCCTATTTATATTCTAACTTCAGTTGAACGATAGTTTTTATGATGTCGAAGACGGTCACGTTCCTTCTCGAGCAATTCGAGCGGTGGAACCGTCCGTTCCTTGTTTTGATTCCCTTTTTGCTTCATATCTCATCCCTTGTTTAATTTGTTGTCAGCTCA